>JBEBXZ010000110.1:0-6259 GCA_040391335.1 Dokdonella fugitiva
TCGCTCGGATGTGCCGGTCGTTGTCCTCAGCGAACTCGGTGCCGCAGAAGATCGCACCCTCGCCATCGAGCTTGGCGCCGACGATTGCATGGAACTTCCGCTGAACCTGCGTGAGTTGCTCGCGCGCATTTACAGTGTTCTGCGTCGACGCGGGATTGCAGGACCGTGCAGAGAACAGAACCTGCTCTACCAGTTTGCCGGATGGACCTACGATACGCATCTGCGCCGGCTGACCACGCCGACTGGTGCGGCAGTCAGACTGACCGCCGGGGAACGCCGCCTGCTGCTTGCATTTCTTGGCAAACCACAACGCGTGCTGTCCCGCGAACATCTGCTCGACGCCACGCACACCGGCACCGATGAAGCCTACGATCGCAGCGTCGACATGCAGGTGTGGCGGCTGCGCCGCAAACTGGAAGCCGAGCCTGGGCAGCAGCGACTCCTGCGCACCGAGCGCAGCGCTGGCTATGTATTCATCCCGAACGTGGAATACGCGGTTCCGCTCAGGACACCAGATAGAACATTCCCGCCTGAGCGTTGTATCTGACGGTCTGCGTCGCATTCGAAGGGGAGAACACCAGCTTGAGCGCCGTGCTGGTTGCGTTTGCCATGGTTCGCGGGGGGGCGATCACGGTGCCCGCGGAGATGCCGCTTTGCAGGTAGATCAGCACGGTTTCGCCCGCCTGGAGCTGGGTGTACTGGTTGGCCGGCACCGTCTCCGCATTGATCGGGATCCAGCCCCCCGGCGGATTGCCATTGATGCTGCAGCATTGAGCCAGACCGAGGGTGATGGCGCCCTGCTGACTCGCGGGTATCTGATTCCAGATCAGGTATTGCCCGGGCCCAAGCTGCGGATCGGGCGTGGGCGCTGAGAAACCTGCAATTGCATAGGAATAGTCGCTCTGCGCGATCGCCGGGCTGCTGGCCGCTACGGTCAGCTGCGCACCGGTCGCGTTCGAAGTCATCGAGGCATATACGGCATAGTCTCCGCTCCAAGTGACAACCACGTTCTGAGCAGGCGCCGCCACTGCCCAGGCGACCGGATTTCCGGCATTCGTCATCGTCTTGACGACGACGATCGATTCCCTGGCAGCGAGGATGGCCGAAAGATCCGTCGCAGCGATCTGCAGATTGAGGATGTACTGGGTCACCGGATCACCTCGCACCGCCAAGTGCACTGACGCGGTGTTCGCCACGCCGCCAATGGCCCACGCCGCCAATGGCGTGACGAACGGTTGCGCAACATGTCTAGGTCCATTCGACGATCAGGGTCCACTCGCCGACATTGATGACGGTGAAGCCGACATTCTGATGCACAAGAAACTCCGCTTCGGGGCGATCTTGCGGAACGGTGCCTGCTGCGATGATCTCGCCTCTGTCGTCCTTGGCAATGAAGCGTACCGGGTGATTCCACTGTTCCTTTCTGATCTTGATGACGTAGCCTTCGGCACGCCCCGGAAACATCAAAGGCTCCTGTGGGGCCAGTAGTTGTTGCGGCATGATTCACCTCGCTGATTCTGTGTTGCCCACCGATGAATACCGATGAGATTTCTATTTCTGCACGGATCCGCGCACGAGCTCATGTATTCCGGTAGCCCGATCGATGCCTCGTACCCAAAAGGCGCGCAGCAAGGACGGAAGCGGTCGCCCATCGGGCGACCGCAGGATCCAAGAGAGCTGACGTCGATGCCGACTCAGAACATTCCGGGAGTCGAAACGCTCACCGCGTGCGAGACATCGACCGCGCCCTTCGCAGCGGTCGCAGGCACGAATACGCCGAGGGTCGGATCGTATTTCAGCGTGATGTCATTGATGCCGCCGCCGAATCTCGCCCGACTGTTCTTGCCCGTGATGCGCGTGATGATCGTTTCGCTCGCGTACTGCGCCTGCAGCCAGACGAAAACCGTTGTGAACGGAGTCATGTTGGAAAACTGCGTCGAGAGCACCGGCGTGGCGGAAATCGGCTTCCGCTCTGCCAGTTTCTGGTTGACCATCGCGGACTGGGTGAGACCGAACGTCAACACCGGGTACTGCGAATAGGGCATGTCGTTCTGAGCGCCGTAGGAGCCCCGCTGCACGCCATTGCCAGTGAACGGCCCGCTGAACGTCGCCCCGGAGGTAAACGAATAGTAGGAGCCATCCTGGGCCGGGAAAGGCGTCGTCTCGGACAACTTGGTGATACTTGCGCCATCCTGTATCGCGGTCGTCGACGAATAGACTCCATACTCCTCTGTCCATGACACATCGGGTGCCTGGAAAGGATCGATCGAGAGCCACACGACGTTGGGTGAGCTTTCGCTGTTCACCGGCTTGGCCAGTGTGATGCGCTGCTGCGAGGCACGGATGATCTCGAGATCCTTCGGATCGATCACGAGCTTGAGATTGTAGTTAGGCATGGTTGCAGTCTCCTGTGTTTGAGAGGAATGCCGCCGCCGGGAAGCAGGCGGCACAATCGACGTTCGCGTCGGGGGCGACATCGATGTCGCCCCCACCCTCAGGAAAAACCGATCGAGACGCGCATCGACCGGCGCCATCCGACCATCTCGCTCACCGGCCGGGGGACGAATCCATTCTCTCCACGCGGCATCTCGCTTTTGTCACCGACGCATTATTTTTTATAACTTTAGTTATATTTCCGACATGATCTACTGATAGCAGTTGTAGCCATTGCAGTAGATGCTCATATTCGCGGGATTGGCATCGCTGGTCACGACGATCAGTCCGACATCTTCGGTGTTGTATTCCGCGAGCACCGTGGGAACGTTCGGGCTCCAGCCGCCATAGGTTCCGCATTGCAGGCGGTGTCCGATCGCGCCGGCGAGGCCACCGGCCTGCCTGTACACGTCAACGGCGGTGCAGCGAGGGTGGTAGAAGCGCAGTCCGGCTTCAAAGATCGTCGCGAGTGGAACGGTCGCAGCTGCCCATGCCGGGCTGTTGCTGCCATGCGTGTCCGCCCCGTGATGGGAGCCCGATACGATCGTGGAATGAAGTTCGCCGAACGCGGGATAATTGCCCATCGCAGCGTTCTGGCTCACCCCTGTCGCATCGCCGGGAAGGATGACGGTAAAATTCCCCAGACCGATGCGCAACATCATGCTGTTGTCGTTGGCCGTGTTGCCGCTGTTCACGGTGAGGATATGCGTCCCGGCGATACCGCAAGCGAGCCCGGGAACCGCATTCCCGCCATTGTGGAAATCCGGAGCAAACCCGCCGTCCACCGGCACGCCCGCCTGGACGAGCTGGTTCATCCAGGCGCGCACGGCGACCGGATAATTGCCGAACACACCACCATAGACGACGCGGCGCACTGCGGCGCTGTCGGGGAAGATGTAAGGCAGATAGCTGCTGTGATCCTGATCGGGATGACTGATCGCGATGACCGTCGGACGGGATCCCACGACTGCACGCACGTAGGCGATGGCGTCGTCGCGGGTGTAGTCACCCTCACCGTGGCCACCTGCAAGGGCACCGCAGTCCACGACCAATGGATCAGGCGCACCGGCACCGGGGCATTCGATGACCCGGCACATGCCCGGCCCGATCGGCAGGAAGTGATATCGGATCTCGTCCTGCTGTTTGGGGACGAAGAGCGACGGCCCTGGGTAGAAGGTGCGGACAGGCTCTCGATCTGAGACCGATTTCGCTTCAGTCGCGGAGTGCCGGATCACATCGACGCGCCCCGCACAGCCAGTCAGAAGTTGCCCGACCAGAACCAGCGCGAGCGCCATCGTCCAGCGGCCAAGGCGGTAGTTCGCAGGCATGTGTGTATGCAATCGATTCATGGAGTCACCTCGCAAGTCTTCGGGAATGACCTCGTTTGGACGAGGGCCACCGTTCTGGAACGGCATGGCGAACATGTGACTCCTGCCAGCCCACAAGCCTTATCGAAACCTTACGATCGCAAGACCTCCGCAAAAGAGGCGCGGGAAAGAACAGGATCACCAGTCCTCCTCGCCCATGAACCCAGCGCAGAGGGAAGAGCACGCAGCAGGACCGGATATGCACGAAGCCTCTGATTTCCCGCCCGGATCAATGCGCGAATCCCCAGCCGGGCGCACCTTTCGCCCAAGTACAATGCCCTCTTGATGCCGAGTGGAAAACGACGTGATGTGGACTACTTTCCACGCGGCTCGAACGGATGCGTTTTTTCACGTGCAACCCGGCTCGGATCACCCCAGGATGAGGATTCGCCATTGAGTGAATGCAAGAGCCCCCGCGCGCATGCGTGTCGCCGATGATGGAATACCGCCGCTCGAGGATTCGTTCCGGCTTGGCGAATGGCGAGTGGAGCCGGCACGCCGCCTGCTCATCGCGGACGACCGTGAGCACATGCTCGAGCCCAGGGTCATGGATCTTCTGCTCTATCTGGCAGCCCGCCCGGGACAGGTGATCGGGACAGAGCAACTTCTGGCCGACATCTGGGGAGGGACGTTCTACGGAGACAGTCCTGTCCAGCGTGCGATTGCCCTGCTCAGGCGCGGCCTGGGTGACCGCATCGACTCACCGCGCTATATCGAAACGATCCGCAAGCGCGGATATCGCCTGATCGCCGCGGTGATCCAGCCACTTGGACATCCTCAGCACGGCAAAGGCAATGCATCGTGGACATCGAGCAGCCCGTTCCCCGGACTTGCCGCTTTTGGGAGCGAGCATGCACCGGTGTTCTTCGGCCGCAGTCGTGCCACTTCCAGATTGCTTGAAGCCCTGGCTGCCCAACGACGTGCCGGAGGCAGCTTCATCTTGCTGGTCGGATCGAGCGGCTGCGGCAAGACCTCGCTGCTGCGCGCAGGCGTGTTGCCTGCGTTGACACGTGCAGGCGGCGCACACGAAATGCAGGTTGCAAGCTCCGCCTGGGTCGATTTCCGGGCGACATCCACCGGCTCGGCCTTGAGCATCCTTGCGAATGCGTTGTGCGGCTGGAACATGGATGGCCGCAAGGTATTCCCCGACAGCGACCGCCTGCTTGCCGCCTTCCATGATCCTGACGACCGGTGGATGGAGGATGCGGTCGCAGAAGCCATGCGACGACGTGCACCGGCGGCACGCCGTGCGCAGCCCGATCCGCTTCTGTTTGCGACGTTCGACCATGCCGAAACGCTCGCCGATGCCCAGGGGCTGACAGAAATCGGGCGCGCCACCTTCGCAGAAGTCCTGCGGCGCCTCGTCGCCTTGCCCGAGGTCGCCATCACGATGGTTTGCCGTAGCGATATCTACCCGGCCCTGATCGATTGCATGCCCGTGATCGCCGAGCTCAAGCTTCCGGAGGGGCATTTCGATCTGCTGCCCCCTACGCCCGGCGAGCTCGCAGAAATCATACGTCGGCCAGCACAGGCCGCCGGCCTCGTGTTCGAGCGCGAGGCCGAAACAAGCATGGGCCTGGACGATGTGCTGCGCGATACCGCCAGTGGTCATCCGGAATGCCTGCCGGTGCTGCAGTATGTACTGCAGGGTCTGTACGAGGATCAACGTCCTCCCGGCATACTCAGCTTCTCGGTCTATCGCAGCCTGGGCGGACTTGGCGGAGCCCTCTCGCAACGCGCCGAAGCAGCGTTCTGCGAGTTGCCTGCCGCAACACGTGCAATGCTGCCCAGCCTGCTGGGGCGTCTCATTCGCGGCCAGGAGCGCGGGATGATCCTGACCTCACGCCGGATTGCATCGCGCGAACTCGACACACCGACCGAACGTGCGCTGGCCGAGCACCTGGTCGCCGCACGCCTGCTCAGCGCGACCCTGATCGATGGCGAAGCCCAGCTTGAAATCGCGCACGAAGCTTTGCTCAGGGAATGGAAGAGAGTGCGCGAATGGGCACTCGACAACCAGCGGCTCCTGCATGCGCAGGCTCGCCTGCGCTCTTCCGCACGTCGCTGGGAGGACGGCGAGCGACGCCACGATCTTCTGCTCCAGAGCGGATTGCCGCTGGCGGAAGCCATCGAGCTCGCTGCTTCGGCACCGCACCTTCTGGAGGAAGCAGATCACGCCCTGATCGAATACTCCGCGAAAGCGGACCGGCGTCGGCGTCGTTTTCGAACCATCCTGGTTGTCGTGTTCGGACTGCTGAGCACCGTTTCGATCGTTGCTGGCTCACGCGCCTATCTCGCCGAAAGCGATGCGCAACGTCGTCGCATCCAGGCCGAAGGACTGATCGACTATTTGCTCAGCGACCTTGCCGCCGAACTGAGACCTGTCGGCCGCCTGGCCTTGATGGATGGCATCGCGAAACGCGCGCTCGATCATCTCTCTGGCCTGACCAGCCGAGATC
>JBEBXZ010000111.1:0-6231 GCA_040391335.1 Dokdonella fugitiva
CGCGATCAGGCAAACCGGCACCGTCAGCGCAGGAATCAGCGACGCGCGCAAGCTGCCGAGGCACAGGAAAATGACGATGACGACCAATACCACGGCCTCGATCAGGGTCGCATAGACGCGCTCGACCGATGCTTCGATGAACAAGGTGGTGTCATAGGCGACGAAGATCTCGGTGCCTTGCGGCAGGGAGGCCTGGATCTTCTCGACCTCGGCACGCCCGGCGCGCGCGACGTCGAGGCTGTTCGCGGTCGAGGTCTTGACGATGCCGAGGCCGACGTTGATCTGGCCATTGCTGCGCAGGTAGGAGCGGCGTTCCTCGGATGCGCGCTCGACGCGGGCGACATCGCCCAGGCGCACGAGGTAGCCATCGCCACCCTTGACGATCGTCATCCGGGCGAAATCCTCGGGCGTCTGGTAACCGCGTTGCACGCGCAGCGTGAAGTCGCGCGTATCCGACTCGATGCGCCCCGCCGGCAGTTCGACGTTTTCGCTGCGCAACGCGGATTCGACGTCGGAAACCGCGAGGCCGCGCGCGGCGAGTGCCTCGCGATCGAGCCAGATGCGCATCGCATAACGCTGTCCGCCACCGAGCTGCACGCGTGCCACGCCTTCCAGGGCCGCGAGGCGGTCCACGACATAGCGATCGGCGTAGTCCGTCAGTTCCAGCTCGTTCAGGCGATCCGAGCGCATGTTGAACCAGATGATCACATCGGCATCGCTCTCGACCTTCGACACCTGTGCCGGATCCGCTTCATCGGGCATGCGGTCCTGCACGCGACTGACCGCGTCGCGCACGTCGTTCGCCGCGGCTTCGATATCACGCGACAGGTTGAACTCCATCGAGACGCTGGCCTGGCCGTTGCGGCTGCTCGACTGGATCGTGTCGACTCCTTCGATACCGGCCAGTGCGTCTTCGAGAATCTGCGTGATGCGCGTTTCGACCACCGCCGCCGAAGCGCCCGGGTAGCCGACGTCCACCGAGACGATCGGTGGATCGATCGCCGGAAGCTCACGCAGCGTGAGGCGCGTGAACGACAGGATGCCGAGCACGACGAGAAGCAGGCTGATGACGGTCGCGAAGACCGGGCGCTTGATGGAGAGATCGGAAAGGCTCAAGGCGCCGCACCCTGGACCTTCGCGGCCTCGGTGATGCGCGATCCGCTGCGCAGCTTGACGGTGCCGTCGACAACGATGCGCACGCCAGGCTCAAGCCCTTCAACAACCTCGACCTCGCCCCGACGGCGCGCGCCGAGCTTCACCACCACGTCTTCGACCGTATCGTCCGGCTTCACCCGGTAGATATAGGAGTTGCTGCCGATCTGCACCACCGCGATTTCCGGAACCGCCAGCGTATCGCGCGGCGCGCGCAGCACCTGGGTGGACAACAGCATGCCGGCACGCAAGGCGTGATCCTTGTTCGGGAACTCGGCGCGCACCTGCACGGCACGCGTCACCGGATCGACACGCGAATCAAGCGAAGTGACCTTGCCCTTGAACTCGCGGCCGGGAAACGCCGCGCTGCGCCCGATCACTTCCTGGCCGGGAACCAAGGCGGCGAGCAGCGATTCGGGCACCGCGAAATCGAGCTTGATCGTGTCGATGTCATCCAGTGTCGTGATCACGGTGCCCGGTGTCACCAGAGCGCCCGCGCTGATCTGGCGCAAGCCGAGCACGCCGGAAAACGGCGCAGTGACCACCCGATCCGACAACTGCGCACGCAACAGGTCAACGCGTGCCTTGGTCGAATCATGCGTGGCCCTGGCCGTGTCGCCGACCTGTCGCGATACGGTGCCCTGGCGCACGAGATCCTCGTTGCGGGTCATGAGCCGCTCGGCATCCTTGTAGGTCGCCTGCGCTTCCGCCAGCGCGGCAACCTGCTGGCCCGAAGTGAGTTCGACGAGCACGTCGCCGGCCTCGACGTTCTGCCCATCCTGGAAATTCACGCGGCGCACGGTCTCGGTGATTTTCGCGGTCAGCGTGACCGACTCGCGCGCCTTGGTCGTGCCCAGCGCCTCGATCGCATCGACCCACGGCGCCGTCTGCACGATGGCCGTGGTGACCATGACGGCCGGCGCAGGACCGGACTTCGGCGTGTTGTCCGCAGGCGAGCAGGCCGCGACGGAAAGGAGTACGCAGATCCAGGCGACGGTAACGGGGAATCTTGGCATTGCGCTTGGGGGTTCCAGAGGAGTGTCGATGGATTGCAATCTCCGGCGGGAGTTGCACAGACGTGGCATCTCGTGCGCCGGGCGCACAGGGCGAGCACGCCGACAAGGCGGACCACGAGTCTAGCGGCAGCCCGTTACCACCGCATTTACCTGCCTTTACGAGCGTAAAGAAGGAGCCCTGCCGGGAATCAGTGATCCGTCGAGGGTAGAGCGGCAGCCATGGGTCCATTCCGGCGCGGGACCCGGAACAGCACGAGCAAGGGTACCGCAGCAAGGGTGAGCCACATCATCAGCCAGAAGTCATTGATGTAGCTGATTGCCGCCGCCTGACGCGTCACTTCGGCATTCAGGGCGGCCAGGGACTGCAGCGAATCCGGATTCCAGATCGACGGCAGCGCATTTGGCGAATAGGGCGTGATGCGCGCCGCGAGTTCCGCGTGATTGATCTGCGTGCCACGCGCAACGAGGGTAAATACGATCGAAATCCCGACGCTGGAGCCGATATTGCGCGCCAGGCTGAAAATGCCGGCCGCCTCGGTACGAGCCTGCGGTGGCAGCGTGGCATACGCCAACGTCGATACCGGCACGAAAACCAGGCCCAGCCCGAGGCCCTGGATCACGCCGACGTTGATGATCGGCCACATCGGCACGTCCGGTGCGAACTGCGCGCTCATCCACAGCGACAGGGCAATCAGCAGCATGCCCAGGGCCATCGGCATGCGCGGATCGATGCCGCGTGCAAGCAGGCGCCCGATCGTCATCATCGCGATCAGGGTGCCGACGCCGCGTGGCGCGAGCAGCAGGCCGGTGGTCACCACCGGATAGTTCATGAGGTTCTGCAGGTACGGCGGCATCAGCGCCATCGTCGCGAACAGCAATACGCCGACGATGAAAATGAAGAACGTCGCCGTGCCGAAATTGCGATCGCGCAACAGGTCGAGATTGACGAAGGGCTTGGCACCGCTGCGCCAATGCACCCAGTACAGATAGAAGCCGAGGAAAGCCAGCGCGCATTCGACCTGGATCTCGACAGACGACAGCCAGTCCTTCTCGTTGCCGCGGTCGAGCATGAGCTGCAGCGCAGCGATGCCGATGGCAAGAAATGCAAAACCGCGCCAGTCGAAGCGGCTCTCGCGGGTTTCATCCGCTGGCACGCTGGCCAGCACGCCGAGCAAGGCGACGATGCCGACCGGCACATTGATCAGGAACACCCAGTGCCAGCTGTAGTTGTCGGTCAGCCAGCCTCCGAGCGGCGGTCCGACGATCGGGCCGACCATCACGCCCATGCCCCACAAGGCCATTGCCGCACCGTGTTTTTCAGGCGGGAACGCATCGAGCAGGGAAGATTGGGAGATCGGCACGAGCGCCGCACCGAACAATCCCTGCAGCACGCGGAACGCGACCATCTGCGTGATGCTGGTGGCCATGCCGCAAAGCACCGAGGCGATCGTGAAGCCGGCGATCGCGACCACCAGCAGGTGACGACGGCCGAAGCGCGCCGCCAGCCAGCCGGTCGCCGGCGTGGCGATGGCGGCGGCGACGATGTACGAGGTCAGGATCCATGCCGCCTGGTCCTGCGTCGCCGACAACGAACCCTGCATGTCAGGCAGGGCGACATTGGCGATCGTCGAGTCGATCACCTGCATCAGCGTCGCCAGCATGATCGAGACGACCAGCAGCGGCAGATTGGAAACCTCGCGATGCGAGGCAATGGCGTTCATGGTCGATTCCGTGAAGTCAGCCCGGCGCGATGCCGGGCGAGGAGATTCGCTTGCAGCGCCCTGGCCGTGATGCCGCCTGCATCAAACCGCCAAGGCACCCGCGCCTTGCACATCACTTGAAGCGCGCAACAGGATTGCAGGCCACATCAATGGTTCAGTGCGACTTCCGGCTTGTCTTTCGAGGCCCTGGTCCAGCGGCCGAGCAGGGAATTCTCCTTGCCGGTGTCGATCTGCACGTCGGCGCTCATGCCGGCACGCAGGATCATTCCGTCCTGCTCGCCATTCTCGAGCGCGAAACGCACCGGGATGCGCTGCACGATCTTGACCCAGTTGCCCGTCGCGTTCTGCGCCGGAAGGATCGAGAACTGCGAGCCCGAAGCCGGGCTGATCGAACTCACGCGTGCGCTCCACTTGTGTCCCGGGAACGTATCGACTTCGATCTCGGCCGGCTGTCCGACGCGCACGTGGGTCAGGTCGGTTTCCTTGAAATTGCCCTCGACCCACAGCGTGGTCGAAACCAGCGGCATCGCCGCCTGGCCGATATTCAGATAGTCGCCTGCCTGCAGATGCATCTTGCCGATCGTGCCATCGATCGGCGCGCGCACTTCGGCGTGGCTCAGATCGAGGCGCGCCTTGGCCAGTTGCGCGGCCGCCACCTTGTATCCGGAAAGTTCGGTCAGCGGCGTGTTGACCGCGCCACCGAGCATGGTCTTCGCCTTGGCCAGCGTCGCCGCATTGCTGTCGCGCGTGCCGCGCGCCGTGGCCACGTCGTTGGTCGCGTCATCCAGCGCCTTCTGCGCGACGAGACCCTTCGCACGCAATTCCTTGATGCGCGTGAATTGCGCCTCGTGATTGCGCAAGGTCGCCTCGGAGGAACGCAGGTCCGCGCTCGCCGAATGGTAGGTATCGCGCGAGGCATTGAGATAGTCGCTGGCCGCGGCGATCTGCGCTTCCATCTGGATGACGGCAAGCTGCAACGGCTCGGCATCGATACGGAACAGCAGGTCGCCTTTCCTGACCGCTTGGTTCTCATGCACCGCGACTTCCACGACACGCCCGCCGACCTGCGGCGCGATCGTCACCTGATCGGCCTGCACATAGGCGTTGTCGGTCGAGGTATAGCGGCCAGACGTCACATAGAACCAGCCGGCAATCACGGCAACCGCGAGCGGCCCGGCGATCCACAGCAGGCGATTGCCGCGTCGATTCTTTGGAACGGGCGATTCTGCGCTCGATGCGGCAACGGCGCTGTTTTCAGTAGTCATGACAGTCTCGGGTCAGGAATCGGTATGGGGTGGGTTGTCGAGAGCAGACAGGTTCGCGCGGATCTGCGACAGCACGCGGCGGAAGACCTCGAGCTCCTGCGCATCGACCTGCAACAGGCTGTCCTCACGCAGTTGCGCGGCGATGATCTCCATGTCGTCGGTCACCGCATGCGCCTTGGGCGTCAGATACAGGCACCAGCGGCGGCGATCGGACGGATCGGCGCGACGCTCGACGAATGCGGCCTGCACGAGCCGGTCAATCACGCGACCGACGGCGATCGGCTCCATCTCGATGCGCTCGGCCAGTTCGCTCTGGCTCAGCCCCTCGGTACGCCGGAGCGCCTTCAATGCACGCCATTGCGCGCGGGTAAGACCAAAGCGCACGGCACGCCGATCGAAGTGCTTGCGGAACGCGCAGGTCACGTCGTGCAGCATGTAACCAAAGGAGGGATCGACAGGGGAATTCATGGCTGCCGCGTATATTATGTCCTAGGCAAGCTTTTATCAATACCGATCAGTTCATTTACTCTCCACCGTTCATCCAAGTGTCGGAAATCATCTGCGCGACGGTCTCCGCCCGGCCCCGCGGGAGCCGGCGCATGAACGGCGCCGGCAGCAGGCTACAATCACGGCCTTTCCCGAGATGGCGACTCGCTGCCGTGATTCCTGTTGGCTGATCCATGACACGGCGCGTCTACCGCTTCGGCGACTGCACCCTCGACATTGCCGCACGCGAACTGCGTCACGCCAACGAGCGCGTCGACCTTGCTCCCAGCGTGTTCGACTGCATCGGCTACCTGCTCGAACATCGCGAGCGCGCGGTGGGGCGCGACGAACTCGTGTCCGCGGTCTGGGGCAAGACCAGCGTCACCGACAGCCTGCTCGGCAAGACCCTGGTCAAGGCGCGCCGGGCGGTCGGCGACACCGGCGAGGAACAGCAGGTGATCCGCACGATTCCGCGTTTCGGCTACCACTGGGTGGCCGAGGTGGAGAATGTCGAGGAATCCTCCACGTCGCTGCCGCGTGAAACCGCGACGGCTCCGACTCCGGCCCTACCGTCGACGTCCGCCACGCCGC
>JBEBXZ010000112.1:0-6181 GCA_040391335.1 Dokdonella fugitiva
TGCAAAGCCGACGGGTCCGCGCAGGATTCAGGGCGTGGCCGGCAGAGCCGCCGCGCGGGTTTGACGCGGCGCCATCCAGCGCCTCCGCAAGGCACGCTCGCAGGGCAGCGAATAACTATGCGCGACGATGGCACCGAGCAACCAGGAACCGAAGACCACCGGCACGTACCAAAGAAAGCCCCAATAGGGCGAAGCATCGACCGCGCGCGCGATCGTGACCACGCCGAACACGACGAACATGTGGCCCAGATAGATCTCGTAGCTCAGCCGGCCCATCGAACGCAGCCATCCGCCCGCGCGCGGCGCCCGTACTTCCGCATCGCGCGCTTCGACATGCAATGCGATGAGCAGCAGCGCCGCCGAAACCGTCAGAACGAGCATCAGGCCGTTGCCGAGGATTGGCCAGAGCAGGCCGCCGAACAGCAGCACTGCGGCGATGCCGACCGAGCCGGATATCGCCAATGCACGCAACAGCATGCGATCCGGTCGCCGCATGCGCTCCGCAGCCAGCGCGGCGAGCACGCCGGCGGCGATCGCCGCCATGCCTGGCAGATACGCCTTCTCCTGCCAGATTTCGTTGCCGACGATGGCGGCGCGCGCGAGCGGCAACGAAAGGGCGAGCGCGACCAGCAGGCCGATCAGGATCGTGGGGCGCCGCACGAGCATGCAGGCGATCGGGAACCCGAGATAGAACACTTCCTCGATCGACAACGACCAGAGCACGTCCCAGCCACCCGGCAGGTATCCCGTCTGCCCTTCGTACCAGTTCAGATGCAGGCCGGCGACGGCCAGAATCGCGCGCGGCAGCGACTGGCGCGAGGTGTCGATCACGTAGTTGGCAATGCCCGCGAGGTGCATCGCCGAGAGCACCGCGACGAGCAGCACGAGACACGGCAGGATGCGCGCCGCCCGTCGCGCGTAGAACGCGCGCAGGTCGATCGCGGCGAGGCTTCCGGAGCGCTGCAGCACGTGGCTGGTGATCAGGAAGCCCGAGATGACGAAGAACAGGAACACGGCCTCGTAGCCGTTGTAGACCAGCGCATTGAGGAAGCGCCGCGGCAGGAATTCCTCGAGCCAGGTCTCCTTCAACGGAACGCGCAGGCCCATGTGATGCACGACCACGAGCAGGATCGAAAGCCCGCGAAGGATATCGATGCCTTCATTGCGCGCGCTGGCGCCGAGGCGGGAGTCGGAGGTATTCGTCGGCGCGGACATGGCTGCGACTTTGAAAGGATGTCCAAGCATTGCATGCGCATGTTCGCCGCAGCACGTCATCCGGGCAACATCCAGGCGGAAAACCGCATTCCACAAACGACACCGCCCGCGTTCGCAGGGCGAGACGCGGGCGGCGAGGTGCGGCGTCCATGCCGCGCTATTGAAACGGGAAGCTTACTTCGCTTCCTTCTCCATCAGCTTCTCGACCATGCTGGCCGGCACTTCCTCGTAATGATCGAAGATCATCGAGAAGTTGCCGCGACCGCTCGTGGCGGAACGCAGGAAGTTGATGTAGCCGAACATTTCGGACAGCGGAACGAAGCCCTGGATGAAGGCCTGCGGTCCACGCTGGCCCTGGTCGCTGATCGAGCCACGACGGCGGTTGATGTCGCCGATGATGTCGCCGAGGTAATCCGGCTCGGTGATGACTTCCAGGCTCATGATCGGCTCAAGCAGCTTCGGCTTCGACAGCTTCTGCGCTTCACGGAAGCAGGCTCGTGCGGCGATTTCGAACGCCAGCGCCGAGGAGTCGACGTCATGGTACTTGCCGTCGATCAAGCGTGCCTTGAAGTCGAGGACTTCGTAGCCTGCGATCTGACCCTTCACGGATTCCACTTCGATCGCGCCTTCGACGGCCGGGATGTACTCGCGCGGCACGCGGCCACCGACGATTTCGTCGGAGAACACGACGCCCGAACCCGGCTCGCCCGGCTCGAAGATCATCTTCACTTCAGCGAACTGGCCCGAACCACCGGACTGCTTCTTGTGCGTGTAGGTGTGTTCGACGCGGTTGCCGAACGCTTCGCGGAAGCTGACCTTCGGCTTGCCCATCACGGCTTCCACGCCGAGCTCGGTACGCATGCGATCGACGGTGATTTCCAGATGCAGCTCGCCCATGCCCTTGAGCACGGTTTCTCCGGTTTCCTTGTCGACTTCGAGGCGCAGCGACGGATCGGCCTTGACCATCTTGTAGAGCGCGGTCGACATCTTGTCGACGTCGTTGCGGTTCTTCGGCGAGACCGAGACGCTGATCACCGGGTCCGGGAAGCGCATGCGCTCCAGCAGCACCGGCGAGGACGGATCGCACAGCGTGTCGCCGGTCTCGGTTTCCTTCATCGAGACGAACGCGCAGATGTCGCCGGCGCGCACTTCGTCGATTTCCTTGGTCGAGTCGGCCTGCACTTCGACGATGCGGCCGATGCGCTCCTTCTTGCCGCGGGTGACGTTGAGCAGGGTGTCGCCCTTCTTGATCACGCCCGAGTAGACGCGCGTGAAGGTCAGCGTGCCGAACTGGTCGTTGATGACCTTGAACGCCAGCGCGCGGGCCGGGCCGTCGTCGGTCACGGCCTGCTCGCCGATGATGTTGCCATCCTCGTCGACCATCGAGATGCCGCCGGTCTCGCCCGGGTACGGCATGTAGTCGATGACGCCGTCGAGCAGATGCTGCACGCCGCGATTGCGGTACGACGAGCCACAGAACACCGGAACCAGCTTGCCGGCGACGCAGCCCTTGCGGATGCAGGCCTTGATCGTCTCGATCGAAGGCGCTTCGCCGGTCGCGAGATAGGTTTCCATGACGTCGTCGTCCATTTCGACGGCGCCCTCGATGGAAGCCTCGCGCAGCGCGGCAAGGTTGGCGACCCACTCGCGGTCAACCGCATTGGCGAATGCCTTCACCTTCGGGTGGTCGGCGAGTTCGTTCAGCGGAATGGTTTCCCATTTGCTGTCCTTGTCATCGCCGAGCCAGATGTAGCCACAGTTGGCGATCAGGTCGGCGAGGCCGATGAAGTCGTCATGGCTGCCGAGCGGCACTTCGCAGATCAGCGCATTGGCGCCGAGGCGATTGCGGATGCCGTCAACGGCATTCTTGAAGTTCGCGCCGGTGCGATCCATCTTGTTGATGTAGCACATGCGCGGGACGTTGTACTGGTCGGCCAGGCGCCAGTTCGTCTCGGTCTGCGGCTCGACGCCAGCCACGCCGTCGAACACCACGACCGCGCCATCGAGCACGCGCAGCGAGCGGTTCACTTCGATCGTGAAGTCCACGTGTCCCGGGGTGTCGATCACGTTGATCTGGTGACCCTTCCACTCGGCCGAAACAGCTGCGGACTGGATCGTGATGCCGCGCTTGCGCTCCTGCTCCATGTAATCGGTCGTCGTGGAGCCTTTGCCGTCCTTCGTGTCGTGCACGTCGACGACCTGGTGCTTGCGCCCGGTGTAGTAGAGGATGCGTTCGGTCGTCGTGGTCTTGCCCGCATCGATGTGGGCGATGATGCCGATGTTGCGGTAGAGCTTGAGCTCTTTCTGCCTGGCCATGATTTCGTCTCTGATCCAAAGAAAAATAAATGTCCGGCGGCTTGCGACAACGGGTCGCTTCGCCTTCCGGCCACGAAAATTGCGACGCCGAACCAGCCAGCATGGGCGCATCGGATGCGCTGCTGGCGGCGTGGACGTCGTGGGAACCGCTGATAGCCCAGTCTGGAAACGGATCGGAATCCGCGCAGACATTCAGGCATCGCCTGATTCGGCGGGCCGAATTTTACACGAACTGCCGCGGTTCGCGTGAATATCCGTTTCGACGCATTTCCGCAAGTAGAATCTGGGCCAGCGCTCCGGCGGAAAATTCAGGATCTTCAATGGGATAGGGCCCATTCGCTCGCCAGCGCGCACTCGGGCCCGGCGCTCGCGGCGGCTCGGCGAGTCTGGATTGCGGCGGAAAATCGCGGTCCGGGCGCGAACAGCGGCTGCGGAACGCCGCGATGAAGTGCGGTCGGCTCCTACGCCGCGCGCAGCCGTGCCGGTCGACCGACGAGATCGAGAAAGCCGTTGAACACCGACTCCGCGCATTGCTGCATCGCCCCGATGCGTGCGGCGGTGTGCGCGCGGATGTCCTCGGCATCGTGTTCAAGCCCGGCCGCATCCAGCTCGTCGCGATACTGCGGCAGATTGAGCCAGCGTTCGATCAGCGCATGGTTCATTTCGAGATGAAACTGGAATCCATAAGCGTTCTCACCATGCCGGAACGCCTGGTTTTCGCAGGTTGCAGTACGTGCCAGATGCTGCGCGCCATGCGGAATCGCGAACGAGCAGCTATGCCACTCGAAGACCGGTCCGCGTTCGCCGAGTCCCGCAAGAACCGGGTCGGCGCGCGCCGCTGCCGTCGTCTCCAGGTCGTACCAGCCAATCTCCGGCCGCTCGTGTCGACGCACATCCGCACCGAGCGCGTGCGCCAGCAACTGCGCGCCGAGGCAGATGCCGAGTACCGGCTTGTTCTGGCGCAGAGCTTGCTCGATGACCCGCAACTCCGTGCGCAGATGCGGTCGCTGGGCCTGCTCCTCCACATTCATCGGTCCGCCGAGCACGACCAGGCCGCGATAGCGGTCCAGATTCGGAATCGCTTCGGGCTGCCGTTCGAAGTTGACGAACTTCACCCGATGCCCGCGCCGACGTATCAGGTTGTCGAGCGTGCCGAGAGGTTCGGCGGCAACATGCTGGAAGACGAGGATGCGCGACATGGAATGAGACGCTGCATGGATCCTCAAGCCGGGAATCCTTGACTCTAGTCGATAGGCCAGCAAGCCTTAAATAACTTCCGGTTAGTAGCTGATTCCCGACGGATGCTTCGCGTCGGTATCCGTCGCCAATGCAGAACGCTAGGCCAGCCCCGCTGGTGCCCGGTATCGTCCCGGCGACGGCATGGGCTGGGTCAGCAAGGGCGGATCCTGACCATTGCTCGACACATGACCGGGATAGCCAAGCTCGCTCACGAACGGCATACGCATGCCGAAGGCGCGTATGTAAAGATGCTGCTGCATTCCGTAGTCGACAGTTTCGCGCGTCGTGCAGGAATGGAATAAGCAATAATGAAGGACGCCATCTCCGGGGTCGCTGTCTCGATCCTCTTGCAAATCCTGAAAAATCGATCGAATGACCTACCCACCGAACATTACCTGTCCCTGCGATCCGATGCGCCGCTATGCGGATTGCTGTGCCCGCGCCCATGCGGGAGTACCGGCATCGGATGCGGAAGCCCTGATGCGCTCGCGCTACAGCGCGTTCGTGTTCGAAAACGCCGACTACCTGCTGGCGAGCTGGCATCCGTCGACGCGCCCGGCCGCGCTCGATTTCAACCTGGATGATCCCTCACGCATGCGCACGGTCTGGCTTGGTCTTGCGGTGAAATCGCATCGACTGACCGCCGAGGATCGGGCCGAGGTGGAGTTCGTGGCGCGTTGCCGGATCGGTGGCGGGCGCGCGGAGCGTCTGCACGAGCGCAGCCGTTTCGTTCGCGAGGATGGGCGCTGGTACTACCTCGATGGCGTGATCAAGCCACCGGATTGAGAATTTCTGGAAACTGTCGGAATCGACTTGCACGTCGAATGCGCTGTGATAGCGTCCTCGCACAATCCCACTGCGAGAATGCTGATGAACCGTCATTCCATGTCCGTTGTGCCGGCCCTTCTGGCTGCACTGTCGTTGGCGGCATGTACATCGCCACCTCCAGCGTCGTCGTCCGTTGCGACCCGCCAGAACTCGGTCGCTGCCACACCGGATGCGACAGTCCGCCCGTCCCGCCATTACTCGATCGAGGATTTCATCGACACCGTGTCGGTGAGCGGCGCCTCGTTCTCGCCGGACGAGAGCCGCATCCTGTTCTCGTCCAACAAGACCGGCATCTGGAATGCCTATACGATGCCGGTGGGTGGCGGTGAATGGACGGCCATCACGCAGTCCTCCATCGACAACAACAATGCGGTCGCCTGGTTTCCCAACGACGACCGCAAGCTCATCACGCGTGATGGTGGCGGCAACGAGCTCGATCATCTCTACGTTATCGAGACGGATGGCAGCGAGAAGGACCTGACGCCGGGCGACAAGCTCAAGGCGCAGTTTGCCGGCTTCAAGCACGACGGCAGCGCGTTCTACGTGATCACCAACGAGCGCGATCCGAAGTTCTTCGACATCT
>JBEBXZ010000113.1:0-6178 GCA_040391335.1 Dokdonella fugitiva
CTATGAGCAGGTGACCAAGGCCAGCCATACGTTCAATCTGCTCGATGCGCGACGCGCGATCAGCGTCACCGAGCGCCAGCGCTACATCCTGCGCGTGCGCACGCTCGCGCGGGCGGTCGCCGAGGCGTATTACGCGCAGCGCGAGAAACTCGGATTCCCCGGACTCAAGACCAAGAAGGATGCCGCGTGATGACATCAGCAGCCCCACGTTCCCTGCTGATCGAACTCGGCACCGAGGAATTGCCGCCGAAGGCGCTCGACGATCTCGCTGCCGCGTTCGCGGCCGGCATCGTCGCCGGACTCGGCAAACGCGGCATTGCCGCGAATGGCGAACAGGCGCGCACCTGGTGTTCGCCGCGCCGCCTTGCCGTGCATATTCCTGGCGTCGCCAATGAACAGCCGAACCAGTCCAGCGAACGTCGCGGCCCGGCGTTGAGTGCGGGACTCGATGCCAACGCTCAGCCGACCAGGGCGCTGATCGGTTTCGCGCAGAGTTGCGGCGTTGAGGTCGCGGCACTGGAGAAACTCGAAACCGACAAGGGCGCGTGGTTCGTCCATCGCGCCGAAACAGTGGGGCAACCGACCGCTGCACTGATCGGTGAGATCCTCGTCGAAGCACTCAAGGCACTGCCGATTCCCAAGCCGATGCGCTGGGGCGATCACGACTATGCCTTCGTGCGCCCGGCGCACTGGCTGGTCATGCTGCACGGTTCCGACGTGGTGCCGGGTGAAGTGTTCGGACTGGTTTCCGGTCGCGAATCACGCGGGCATCGCTTCCATCATCCGCAGGCGGTATCGATCGCCGATGCCGATTCGTGGCTCGACAGCCTGCGCACCGCCAAGGTACTGGCCGATCCCGCCGAACGCCGCGCCCGCATCCGCGCCGAAGTCGAAACCGTCACCGCCAGCACCGGCGGCGTGCCGCGCCTGTCGGCGGGGCTGCTCGACGAGATCGCCAACCTGACCGAATGGCCGGTCGCGATCGCCTGCACCTTTGATCGCGAATTCCTCGAAGTACCGCAGGAAGCGCTGGTCATGACGATGGAGACGAACCAGAAGTTCGTTCCGGTGTTCGATGCGGCAGGCAGGCTGACCGAGCATTTCATCGGCATCGCGAATATCGAATCGAAGGATCCGGCCGAAATCCGCAAGGGCTACGAGCGCGTGATCCGCCCGCGCTTCGCCGATGCCAAGTTCTTCTATGACGAGGATCGCAAGCAGGCTCTCGCGGCTTCCCAGGAAGAACTGAAATCGGTCACTTATCAACAATCGCTCGGCAGCGTCTGGGACAAGTCGGTTCGCGTCGCCGAGCTTGCACGCATCATCGCCAACCGGGTCGGCGTCGATGCCGGCTCGGCGACGCGCGCGGCGGCCTTGAGCAAGTGCGATCTGATGTCGCGCATGGTCGGCGAATTCCCCGAACTGCAGGGCATCATGGGTCGCTATTACGCGAGCCATGGCGACAAGCCGGAATCGGTTGAAGTCGCACAGGCACTCGACGAGTTCTATCGCCCACGCTTCGCTGGCGATGCGATCGCCGAGGGCAAGGTGGCGCAGGTGCTTGCGGTCGCCGAACGACTCGATACGCTTGCCGGCATCTTCGCGGTCGGCCAGAAACCGAGTGGCAACAAGGATCCGTTCGCGCTGCGGCGCGCCGCGCTCGGCATGGCACGCACCCTGATCGAAGCCGGACTCGACCTCGATCTCAAGGCACACTTCGCCGAGGCACTCGCTGCGCTGCCGGAAACCGCCCTGATCGCCGGATTGCCAAAAGGCAAGGATGGCAAGACGGTCGCATTCGAAGCGGGCCCACGGCGTGAAGAACTGGCCCGCGATCTGTATGAGTTCATCCTCGATCGCCTGCGCGGCTACTACGCCGACCAGGGCATTCCCGCGGATGCCTTCGAAGCAGTCCGCGCGCTGGCGCCGGATTCACTGGTCGATTTCGATCGCCGCCTGCGCGCGGTGGTCGATTTCGCCCGTCTCGACGAGGCGCAGGCCCTGGCCGCCGCGAACAAGCGCATCGGCAACATCCTGCGCCAGGCCGGCGGCAGCGTCAGTGGCGACATCGATGCCGGCCTGCTCGAATCGGATGCCGAGCGCGCCCTGGTGGATGCCGTGGCAAGAACCGAAGCGGACAGCCAGCCCTTGCTGGCAGCCAATGACTACGTCGGCTTGCTGCGTCGCCTGGCTACGCTGCGCGCGCCGGTGGACGACTATTTCGGCAGCGTCATGGTCATGGCCGAGGACGCCGATATCCGGCGCAACCGCCTGATCCTGCTGAGCCGGCTGCGCTCGATGTTCCTGCGCGTCGCCGACATCTCGCTGTTGCCGTCGGCCGCCACCTGACGTGAACGGGCATGTCCGCCCTCCCCTGCATCGCGTAGACTGCGCTGGAAGGGAGGGGACACATGCCTACCGTACCGCGTCCTGACGAGCGCCCGAATCCATGAGTCCGCGCGATCACGATTCCAGTACGACCCAACGCAAGACGATGCGTCCGCAACGCAGCGTGGGCGCGGGAATCGTGCCGGCCTGCCTCGTCGTCCTGCAGGGCCAGCGGCTCGGACAGCGCATCGATCTCGGCGACACGCCACTCGTCATCGGGCGCTCGCCGGAAGCCGAGTTCCAGGTCGTCGAACGCAGCGTATCGCGCGAGCATTGCCGCATCTGGCATGAGCCCCTGGGTTACCGGATCAAGGATCTGGATTCGACCAACAAGACCTTCCTCAACGACCAGCCGATCATCGAGGCCGAACTGAAGGACGGCGATCACATCGCGGTCGGCAGTTGCGTGCTCAAGTTCATGGACCGCTCGTCGGTCGAAGCGCGCTATCACGAGGAACTCTACCAACTCGCGACCGCCGATCCGCTGACCGATCTCTACAACCGCCGCCAGTTCCTCGAACTGATCGAGAAGGAGCTGGCGCGCGCGACGAACCACAGGCGCCCGCTGACCCTGCTCATCGTCGATCTCGATCACTTCAAGACGATCAACGACCGCTTCGGACATCCGACCGGCGACATCGTGCTCAAGAAGGTCGCGCTCACCTTGCGCGGACACGCACGCGAGGAATTCATCATTGCGCGGATCGGTGGCGAGGAGTTCGCCGTGGTGCTTCCCGAGCACGGCATCGAACAGGCGGTGTGCTTTGCCGACAGCCTGCGTCAGGCCATCGAAGCAATCGATCTCGGCCTGCCAACCGGTCCGCAACATGTGACCGTGAGCATCGGCGCAGCAGCATGGCTGGGCGGCATGTCGATCACTGGCGACCTCATGCGCGCTGCGGACGAACAGCTCTACCGGGCCAAGCAGAGCGGGCGCAACCGGGTTTGCGCGCAGCACACGCCGTAGTCCTCCGCCAGCCGCGGTGGCGCTTGTCGCGCGGCTCATGCAATCCCGTCATTCGAAGCGGATCACGCGACGACGGCCGAGTGCGAGCACCGTTGCATCGTCGTCGGGCGGCCCTTGCGCTGCGTGTTCGGCAAGTGCTCTCCAGGCAGCGACAACCACGGCCTGCGGATCGGCGGCGCCGGCAATGGCGGAAGCGAGACGCTCGTGACCAAACGCCTCGCCCCCGGCATCGCGCTGTTCGAGCACACCGTCGCTGTAGAGAAACAGGATCTCGCCAGCATCCAGCAACAGCGGTTCGGCGATGAACTGCGCGCCAGGATCGATGCCGAGCGGAATGGCGCCGTGCGTCGACAAGGCTTCCACCTCACCGCACCGAATGCGCAGGGCGTGCCCATGTCCGGCATCGACGAAACGACAGTGAACGCCATCCGCTTCGAGCACGCCCAGCCATAGCGTGACGAAACGGCCGCCACTCGCCTGCGCACAGAGATGTGCGTTGAGCCGGGTCATGACGCGCGCCGGATCGCCATCATGCGCGAACCCCGCGCGCAGGAACGATTGCACCGAAGCCATGACCAGACCGGCGCCAAGGCCGGCGCCGCTGACGTCACCCAGCAAGGCGACGATCCGGCCGTCTTCCAGTTCGAAAACATCGATGACATCGCCTGCGACGACCCTTCCCGGATGCAGGCGCAATGCGTAGTCGATCGCGCCGAGGCGTCCCTGCGCAGCGGGCAGCAGGCGCTTCTGCACCTCACGCGCACGTTCGAGATCGGCCGCGAGCGCGGCCCGCCCACGCTCGCTGGCAAGACGCTGCAGATTGGCGAGAGCCAGTGCAGCCAGGCGCGCCAGGGCGTGACAGAAAGAAGGCGCGTCGGCATTGCGCCGCGCGCCGGGACGATCCGAATCCAGATAGAGATAGGCCAGCGCGCGCCCATCGAGCATGAGCGGCGCGCACAACGCACGTCGTATCGACGAGACCGTCGATTCAGACATGGATGATTCCGGCAAATCGTCCGCTTCGAGGCGCGCGATCTCACCCTGCTGCGCGGCGCGCACCAGGGAACGGCTGTAGCGCCAGACACGCTGTGCATCGATCCCTTGCGCGGGCCGCTGGCAGCGCACGACCAGGTCATCACCGACGCACCAGAGCACCGTGGCGCGCGCATAACCGGAACCCAAAAGCGCGTGCTCCGCAAGGATTTCCGACAACGCGGATTCATCAATAGCGGTGGCGACCTCGCCGGCGTAGCGCAGCAGCAGTTCAAGCCGCTGCTCGGCCAGATTGCCGGCCGCGCGAACCTGGCTGACGCGGGTCGGCATGTCGCTGGCGATCGCCTCGGCGACCTCGGCGGACACGGTTGAAGCGCGAAAGCGCCAGGGCCCGATGCGCAGGAAATCACCCGGCCGGAAGGCCACGGTCGTGCCCGGATCGACCGGGAGCTCGTTCAGATGCGTGCCCAGCCGACTGCCACAATCGCGCAATACCCAGCCACTACCATCCGCTTCGATCGACGCATGACGACGCGAAATCGCCGGATCCGGCAGTTCAAGATCGCTGCCGTCGGCGCGACCGATGCGGAACGTGCCGACAACCCGCCAGCGCGATGCGGCGAGCGGCGGGCCTTCGACTCTCATCAATTCCAGCATCATCGACATGGCGCAAGGATAACCGCTTGCGCCTGTGGGATCGGGTGCGCACAAGGCACGCGATGGCGGCAAATTATGGACGTCCGATTGCGCGCATCGGCTGGCGGGATTATTGTGTCCGGCTTGCCGGCCCCGGCTCGGCATCTGCTGAACCCCATACCCGCCTATCGCCCGTTCATTTCTCGCGCGGTATGCTCAAAACCCAATCTACGATACATTTCGTTTAACGTTTCCGGAGGAAGTTCAATGTTGAAGTACGTCGCCACTGCCGTGGCCGCGCTGGCCATTCTCGGAGGCTGCAATTCCTCCAACCAGCCCGCCGGCACGCAGACTCCCGCCAGCAACGGTTCCGCGCCTGCCCAGCAGCAGGCCGATGCGGCGATTGCGAGCACGGTTACCGGCAATGTTTCGTTGCGCGAGCCAATGATGATCGGCGCCGATGCCCGGCTGAGCGTCAAGCTGGTCGATGTCGCCATGCAGGACATCGTGATCGCCGAAAGCGATCAGACCGTCAGTGGCCAGCCGCCGTACGCGTTCTCGCTGCCGCTTGAGGCAGCCAAGATCGATCGATCGCGTACCTACGTGATCAATGTGCTGTTGTTCGATGGCGACCGCCGCTTCGTGCCGGCCCTGCAGTCGCCGGTGCTGACGGGTGGCGCGGGCGCCCACGTCGACGTCGTATTGAATTCGGAAGCAACTCCTGGCGAGAAGCTCAAGGCTGAAGTGACCAAGCTGAAGTCGCACATCGGCGGCTTGAAGCGCATCCAGGATTCGTTCCTCGATGGCGATCTCTCGGTTGCGTGGGACGGTTTCGTCGAGCCCGGCAGCAAGGTGCGCTTCGTTCGCGTGAATTCCGAGAAGGGCGAAGGCGATACCGCCGTACGCAGCAACGTCGAATACGCATTCCTCGACGACAAGCCGATGGCGATCTTCAAGAAAGCCGGTGGCGTGCGCGTCGGCTGGGACGAGAACGGCACCGTCATCCTGAACGAGAAGGCGGGCGGCGGCACGGTCGATGACGATGACATCAAGGCATTCCACAGCGATGCGTTGAAAGTCCTGGCCATGGCCAAGGCCAAGGTTCCGAAGAAGTAATCGCACGTTGCCATGACGATTCCGAAAAAGCCCGGCATGTCCGGGCTTTTTCTTGAATGCGCGTGGTGGATGCTCCTG
>JBEBXZ010000114.1:0-6163 GCA_040391335.1 Dokdonella fugitiva
ATCGGTTGCCGACTCGCTGTCGGTACCGCTGATCACGCCATCGGACAGGGTCGCCGAGGCTCCGCTGGCCGGTGCCGTGAACTGCACCGCGAGCCCTTCGAGCGGATTGCCATCGCCATCGACGATGCGCACCAGCAGGGCGCAGGAATACAGCTCTTCGATCGAACCGTTCTGCCCGGGGCCGCTCGGGTCGGTCGGCGTGATCGACGGATCCAGCAGGTTGGTCAATCCGAAGTTCGCCACCGAGCCCACGACGGGCAACTGGATGTCGATGTTGTAGCTGCCGGCGATACCGCCAGCCGTGGCCGTGGTGCTGGCAAAACCATTGCTGTCGGTCGTCACTGTTGTCGCGCCGAGCACGGCGGTGGCGCCACTCGCAGGAGCGACAAAAGAAACCGTCGTGCCGCCGACCGGATTGCCGAACTGGTCGAGGACCTGCAGGCCGAGAGGCAAGGTGAACGCTTCACCTGTCACGGCGCCCTGGCCGGAGCCACTCAGGCTGCCGACCGATGCGGCTGGACCGGCGACGTTGGTCAACGAGAATACGTAGGGTGTGGGGATTCCCGATACGGTGGCGGTGACGTCGTAGGTGCCGGCAATCGTGTTCGCGGTGGTGACCACGTTGGCCACGCCATTGGCGTCGGTGGTGGCCGGATTCGGGCTGAAGCTCGCGCTCGCACCGCTGGTGGGTGCTGCGAAAGTCACAGTGACGCCCGGGATCGGATCGCCCAGCGCATCGAGAACGACGATGGAAATATCCGGCGCCACGGCCTGGTTGACGACAGCCACATAAGGCCCGGTATTGCCGGGTTGCAGCGCTACGGGAACCTGGGTGAGCAGATGCGTCGACAGTTTCACATTATCGAAACTGACCGCGCCGAGCAGGTTCGCATCGAGCAAGCCGACCGGCTCGGAGAACAGCTGGACGTTGATATTGCCGCTTGCGCTCGAGCCGGTGTCATAACTCAGTGTTATGCGATAGGTGCTGCCGCTGATCAGGCTCAGCGATGCCAGGCCAACCGTTGCAGACGAGGCGACACGCGAGGCGGTCGAGGTCCCGGTGGCGAGTGCGATACCGGCATTGCCGGTGGTCAGTACGCCGAGATTGAGCGTGGTGCCCGCATCGACTTCGGCGGTGAGCGTGTAGCGCCGGTTGGCCACCAGTGGGATGCCGGTATCCTGATGGATGCGGCCGTTGTTGTTGACGATGCCGGCCACGTTGATGCCGAGCAGTCCACCGATGGTCGCCTTTCCTCCGCCAATGGTGAGGGTGGGCGGCGCCAGAAGTCCGAGTGCTCCGTTGTAGGTTCCGGACCAGGGGCCAGTGCCAATCGCGGCGCTACCTGAGCCGCCGATCAAGCCGCCACCAATGCTTCCATTGTTTGCCGCGGCGGAGAAATCCCCATTCGGCACGGTCAGCGCCACGGTGGGGGCGACGGGGGCGGCCATGGCTACGCAGGATGCGACGAGGGCAATGCCCGACAGGAGCAGCGCGAACGCGTTGGAACGAGTGGAAGGTGCAAGTGAGGGAAGGACGCGGGTTTGGGTGGAACGGAGATAGCAACGGTCCATTTCGACTCTCCAGAGGTAAAACCAGGTCCGCACTGTTCCGGATCGGAAGCCTGGCAGGCAGGCGCGTCGTCCGGCAGGGTCCCCCCCTGGTCCATCCCCGTGCTGTGGCGCTCATCCTGGGCGCCACGACACGATATTCCTGCCGGATGGCACGCATCCGGGCAAGCAAGCCATGCTTACTTCGTGCCAAAAAGGTAATAATCAGTCTCAATCGGTGACACTTGGTGAGAAATATGTCTACTGATCAACACAAGTTGCACGATTTGGCATTGCGCAAGTAGGATTTTTCGGCTGTCGATCCCGGTTTTTCTGTTCAGATTGCTGTACGCACTTGCCAAGGTTTCATGGGAAAGTTTAAAAATCGTCAGATAGGAACATTTCGTGTAAGACGTCCTTCCGGAATGGAGTCGGTCGCAACACATGTTCACGTTTGATGGCGCCCGCATGAATCAGGAATTTGAGTACGTTGCATCGAATGACTCCCATTCAGTGTCCGGGGACCGGGTCTGATGGAAGCAGCCGTCGAGATCGACAACGCAAGCATCGTCATGCGCACCGCGCGCGTGTTGCTGCGAAAGCTCGACACGCGGGACGCGGATTTCATGCTGGAACTGCTGAATGACGCGGCGTTCCTCGAGCACATTGGCGATCGTGGTGTACGCACGCTTGAGGATGCCGCGCGCTACATCGAGAACGGCGCCATGGCGAGCTACGCGCGTTCTGGTTTCGGGTTCTATTGTGTCGTGCATGGAAAAAGTGGCGCACGCATCGGCATCTGCGGACTCGCCCGCCGCGAGGCACTGGAGGATGTCGATATCGGCTTCGCCTATCTGCCAGCGTATCGCGGGGCCGGTTACGGTTTCGAGGCAGCGGAGGCAGTCATGCGCCATGCCCGCGACGTGCTCGGTCTGCAGCGCATCGTCGCGATAACCGCCGTGGCGAACCGCGCGTCGGCGAACCTGCTCGAAAAGCTCGGCCTGCGCTTCGAGCGCATGCTGCGCGTGGCCGATGACGAACCCGAGATCAGGCTGTTCGCGTGGTCGGCGGAATCCGCGACGCACGTCTGATGGAAGGCGTTTGGCGGCGTGCGTGGACAGCGCGCGGCGGACCGTCGAAAATCCGGCGTTCCGCCGCACGATCCCTTGGCTCATGCCCGTACTCGGACTCGGACTTCATTTCATCATTGCATTGTTCTTTGCCGTGCACGCCGTGCGCAGCGGCCAGGAACGCTACTGGCTGATCGCGCTTTTCATGTTTCCGATCCTCGGCAGCATCGTCTATGCGCTGGCGATCTGGTTGCCGGAAATGCGTCATTCGCGCGGCGGGCGCACGCTCGAACGCGGCCTGCGCCGGGTGCTCGATCCGGATCGCGAGTTGCGCGAAGCACGCCGCGAGTTCGAGCATTCCGCGACGATTGCCAACCGCGTCCGCCTCGGCGATGCGCTGCACGGGGCTGGGCGCCACGAAGAATCCATTGCGGTCTACCGCGAGGCACTGGGCGGCGTGCATCGGGACGATCCGGATATCCAGGTGAAGCTGGCGCGGGCCTTGCTCGATCATGGCGAGCCGAACGAAGCGCGGCATCTGCTCGAAACCCTGATCGCTGAGCAGCCCCAGTTCAAGTCACCCGAAGGCCACCTCGTCTATGCACGTGCGGTGGCGGGCAGCGGTGACCGCGAAAAGGCGCGTGCCGAATTCGAGGCGTTGATTGGTTACTACGCCGGCATGGAAGCGCGGGCACGCTACGTCGATATCCTCAACGACTGGGGCGAAACCGATGCGGCGCGACGCCTGGTCGACGATTCGCTACGGCATGCGGGACACCTGCCCGCCTACGCGAAGCGCCTCAACGAGACATGGATCCGTCGCCTCAAGCAGCTTCCGCGCGGCGCCGGCGCGGACTGAACACGCCGTCTGCGCGTTCGCTCAGTCGCGCACGCGGCGCGAGCCGCGCAGACCGGAAACCGGGAACGTGGCGATCGCTCCCTCGCGCGAACGTCGTGGCTGCCCCGCATCCGGGGCCCAGGCCAGGGCATAGACGACCTCGTACGTCGCGGGCAATACGCCGTTGTCGCGAAAGGCCTCATAGGCCTCGGCCATGTGCTGGATGCGCCGCTTGCCGGTCAGGCCACGGGCGCGCGCCGGATCGGCATTCGTCGCGCCGATCGCGCGCAGCTCGCGCATGAGATCCAAGGTATTCGGATAGGTCAGCGTGAATACGTCGCGTTCCAGCACCGGATCGCGGAAGCCTGCCGCGAGCATCGCATCGCCGATCTGGTGGATGTCGAGGAAGCGGCTGACATGCGGCGTGGCATCGACCGTTCTGTATGCCTGTCGCAGTTCGTGCAGGGTTTCCGGGCCGAACGTGCTGAACAGCAGCATGCCTTTGGGCCGCAGCACGCGGCGAAACTCGTCGAACGCGGCATCGAGCTGGCCGCACCATTGCAGGCAGAGATTGGAGTGCAGCAGGTCGATGCTTGCCTCGGCGAATGGCAGGTGCTGGGCATCCGCGCAGACACGCGAGAACGATCGCCACCAGCCACCATGCTTCTTCGCCGCGCGCAGCATCGGCAGCGCGATATCCATCGCGATCGTCCGCGCCTTCGGATACCGCTTGCGCAATGCGGCTGTGCCGCGCGCGGTGCCACTGCCGACATCGAGCACCTGGCGTGGCTCAAGGGCGGCTTCGTCGAGGCGTTCCTGCAGGCGCTTCTGCACTTCGTCCTGCAATACCGCATGCGCTTCGTAGCTTTTTGCGGCGCGCCCGAAGGCGTGGCGCACGTGGCGCGAATCAAACAAACCGCTCATGCGGATATCACCAGATCGTGGAAAGCCTCGATCGCGGACGCGATCTCGGCCGGGTGGCTGAGGAAGGGCGCATGGCCGGCAGCGAGTTCGAGGAACCGTCCGCGCGGACTGCGTTCTGCGGCCCATTGCATTGCCGCCGGCGGCACGAGGCGATCGCGGCGTCCGGCAATCCACAGACTCGGCTGCGACAACTGCCCGAGTTCGGCGCGCAGATCGCTGCCATCGAGCAGATCGAGGCCCTCGTGGAGTGCCGCACGCAACGGCTCGCCACGTTCGAATACCTGCTGGCGCAATGTTCGCAACGCATCCTGCGCATGCGGCGAACCGAGCGTTTCGAGTGCGAGAAAACGTTCGATCGAGGCATGGAAGTTTTCCTCGAGGCCCAGACCGAAATCGCGAAACACCCGTGGCGCCACCGCCGGGGTCCAATCCTCGGCAGTGACGAAACGCGGCGTGGCCGCAACTTCGACCAAGCCGCGCACCTGTGTCGGAAAATCGAGCGCGCCGCGCAAGGCACAGAGGCCGCCGAGCGACCAGCCGAGCCAGATCGCGGGTGGAGTCTGTTCCGCAATCCGCCGCGCGAGTCGCGGCGGATCGAGCGCGCCCGCCGCGAACTCCCGACTCGCGCCATGACCCGGCATGTCGACGACATGCAGGCGAAAGCGCGCCTTGAGCAGCTCGACCAGGGGTTTGAAAATTCCGCCATGCATGGCCCAGCCGTGGATCAGGACCAGATCCGGGCCCTCGCCGATGCGGGTAATCGAAAGCGTCATGCGGATTCCGTCGTCGGAAAGGCCAGGAAGGTGCGGCGGCCGCAGCGGTAATCAACGATGCGCGGTTCGAGCTCACGCCAGAGTGCGCGTGTGTAATGCAGCAACAGCCAGCCGCGCGCGCGCCGCCAGCGCGGCACCGCCTGCTGGTCGAGGATCCGCTGCGCGAGCCAGTCGTCGTCGAAACCATCCCAGACGCCAGCGACGTCAAGCAGATTGAAATACAGCGCCGGATGCACTTCGGCGAACAGGATGTTCCGCAACTCGGGCAGGGCATAGGCGCTTTTCGCCAGAGTGCAGGCACAGTGTTCGTAAGACAGCGCCGGATCGGTATCCAGATAGAGATCGGACAAAGCCGACCACGCGCTGCGCCGCGCTGCCAGATCTTGGTGCGCCGGACTCACGGATCCGATCCATGCGGCAAGGCAAGGGCGAGCGCATCGAGCAGGCCTTCAACGTCTGGTTCGCGATGGGCAGCAGACAAGGTCACGCGCAGGCGCGCCGTGTTTTCCGGCACGGTCGGTGGGCGGATCGCGGGAATGAAGAAACCTCGTTCCTCCAGCTGCCTGGATGCCCGCACAGCCAGAGCGCTGCTGCCGACCATGACCGGCTGGATCGGCGTGCGCGAATCGGCAAGCAGCAGGCCGCGTCGGTCGGCGCCATGTCGGAACCGTGCAATCAGATCGTGCAGGCGATCGCGTCGCCATTGCTCCTCGCGTGCGATGCGCACTGCGACGCAGGTCGCCGCGGCCAGGGCGGGGGGCTGCGCGGTCGTATAGATATGGGTGCGCGCGAACTGCACGAGTCCATCGATCAGTTCGGCCGGTCCGGCAACGAAGGCCCCGGAAACGCCCAGCGCCTTGCCGAGCGTTGCCATCAGGATCGGTGCCTCGTGCTGCGACAGGTTCGCTTCGACCAGGCTGCCGGCGCCTTCCCTGCCGAGCACGCCGATGCCGTGCGCATCATCGACCATCAGGCTGGCGCCCTGCTCCGCGCACAGCGCAGCCAGTTCC
>JBEBXZ010000115.1:0-6153 GCA_040391335.1 Dokdonella fugitiva
GCTATCGTCTAACATGAGACTGCGTTATTAACCCTTATTGACATAGGGTTTAATAAAGAAGATGGTTACCAAATTCTGAAGCAGCCTTCGTCACATGCGCCGGACCGAAGTCAGTAGCGTGCTGCATCCCCACTTGGTGAAATGCGGAGCTTGTCCGCATTGCTATGCGCTGGTGGCACCACCTACGCCGCGACGCCTGCCGGACGGTGTTGCAATCGCGCATCATGCCGTGGACGCGATGCAGGCGTTGGAGCGACTCAAAGTAGCCATGGAATTGCTTCCCAATAGCGACATGGTGACCCGCACACTTGCGCGCCGTGAAGCAGTACAAAGTTCGCAGATCGAAGGAACCCGCACGACGTTGCACGAGTTGTTCGAGTACGAAGCGACGCAAAACAGCGACGGCTTGCCTGCAGACGCCACCGTTACCGAACGTTACGTTCAAGCCTTGGAGCACGGGTTGGAAACGCTCCGGAAGGGCCGCACGCGAGCCGCCCTCAACACCGACCTTGTCAGAGCCATCCATGAGATCCTGATGCGGGATGCCTCGATGCCCGTCGGAGCCGGTCACTACAGGACAGCCCAGGTCTGGATCGGCAACGGTCGTATCGAGGACGCAATCTTCGTCCCCGCGCCGCCGGAACGGATCGATGGATGCATGCGGGAACTGGAGTCATCCATGTTGCAGTATGAACCGCGAGAGGATGAGCAATGGCAGATCTCCGTCGTCGCGCAAATCGCGATTGCCCACGCTCAATTTGAGACCATACATCCCTTCACGGACGGCAATGGCCGCGTAGGCCGATTGCTCATGCCTCTGATCCTGGCTGCCGAAGGCTATCCGCCCCTGTATCTCTCCGGGCGGCTGCTTCGATATCGGCGCGCATATTACGATGCACTGGCCGACGTGCAGATTCGTGCTGACTGGGCCCCCTGGACAACACTGCTGTCCCTCGCCGTAGTTGAAGCTTGCGATGGCGCCATCGCTATCGCAAAAGACCTCAACGCGATCCGTGAGGATTGGCTGTCGCGACTGGTCGGATTGCGCTCGGATGCGACAGCCCACAAGCTGCCCGAATTCCTGCTCGGCCATCCGGTCGTTTCCGTGAACCAGATCGCATCGGCGTTTGGGATCTCGTTCGTCGCAGCAAACCGTACGATCGATCAATTGGTTGATCGCAGCATCCTGACGGAGCCGACCCGGCGCAGGAACCGGGTGTTCCACGCCCGTGAAATCCTGACGCGGCTGGAGCGGGAGTAGGCGCCCGTACTTGCAACAGCAAAGCGGATCATCCTGCGACTTCAAGCTTCAAAGGCACCGGCTCACCGTTCGTGCGGCGACGACGGCAAAAATGGAAGCTTGTTCAAGGCGTCCACGCTCCTCTCCATGCGGCGCGACCGCCCCCGCATTGCTACCCGACCTGTCTCGCCAAAACCAGCATTCGCCCGCGGTTTGCCAGAAGCGCACCGCTATACTCCGCGGCGGGAGGGAACGGTTGCCGCGATGGTGCTGGTCCCCTTGGGAAATCCGCCAGATCGTGCGCAGGCGCGCTGGCGGTCGCTGCATTGTCGATGCCCATCGGCGTCTGGTCCGTTTCCAGATCCGTTGGCGGTCGCTTGCTGTCGTGTCCGCCACTTAAGGAAGGTACCGCGATGACTTCTCGCTTGACCGTGTTCCGTGCCAGCCGCACCGGAACGGCCCTCATTCTTGCCTTGTCCCTGCTCTTCGCCGCTTGCGGCAAGCAGCCTTCGGGCGTTCCCGACGTACAGGGCCAGAAGCCCGTGCAGGCCGAGGCCGCAAAGCCCGTGCCCGAAGGGTTCGCGATCACTTCGACGCGCGCCGAGCCTTACCAGGGCCAGCTCGCGCTCGCCGTGGAGTTCTCGCAGGCGCTGACCGGTTCGCAGGCCTTCGACGACCTGCTGGCCGTGACCGGCGCGAACGGTGCGGCAATCACGGGCAGTTGGGCGCTCGATGAAGATGGCAAGACCCTGCGCTTTCCCTTCGTGCAGGCGAATGCGAATTACACGGTACGCATCAAGCCCGACATTTCGGCCACCGATGGCAAGCTGCTCGGCAGCGAAACCAGCAAGGACATCTTCACCGGTCCGCTCGAACCGGCGGTCGGCTTCGCGGCCCAGGGCAGCGTGCTGCCCGCACGCGAAACGCGCGGCCTGCCGGTCGTCTCGGTCAACGTCAAGGAAGTCGACGTCGAGTTCCTGCGCGTCGAGGACAGCGAGATCGCGAACTTCTTCGCGGCCTACCAGAAGAACGGCAAGCGCGGCTCCTGGGATCTCGATCCGCAATACGGCTGGTATGGGCGCAACGGCAAGCCGGTCGCGCAGATTTCCGAATCGGTGTACGCGAACCGTTTCACGCTGAACGGCAAGGAGAACGAACGCACGCTCAACTATCTGCCGATCCAGAACATCGGCGAGCTGGCCAGGCCCGGCCTGTATTTCGCGCTGCTCAAGCAGGCCGGCCGCTTCACCGACAACTACGAGACGAGCTTCTTCTTTGTCAGTGACGTCGGCGTGCATACGCGCGCCTACGAGAATCAGATGTTCGTTCATGCGGCATCGCTGAAGAGCGGCGAGGCGATCAGTGGCGTCGATTTCAGCGTGCTGGATGGCGCCGGCAATACCGTGGTCAGCGGCAAGTCCGATGAGAGCGGCAACGCGATGCTCGCCTACACGCTGAACTCCGCGCATGTGCTGATCGCGCGCTCGGGTCGCGACGTGTCGATCGTGCCGTTCAACCAGCCGGCGATCGATCTTTCCGATTTCGCGGTCGCCGGGCGCAGCCAGGCCTGGTTCGACGTGTTCGCATGGAGCGGTCGCGATCTCTATCGTCCGGGCGAAACCGTGCGCATGTCCGCACTGCTGCGCGACAACGACGGCAAGCCGATCAAGCCGCAACCGCTGTTCGCCACGCTCAAGCAGCCCGACGGGCGCATGTATGCCGAAGCCAGGCTCGAACCGAAAGACCTCGGCTATTTCGAGTGGTCGCGCGAGATTCCGGCCGACGCGCCGACGGGTCGCTGGCAGGTCGAGTTCCGCCTCGATCCGGGCAGCAAGGAAGCGACGCAGAGCCTGACCCTGCGCATCGAGGAATTCCTGCCGGAGCGCCTCAAGCTCGATCTCAAGACCGAACAGACCGAACTCAAATCGGGCGAAACACTCGACCTTCAGGTGCAGGGCGACTATCTGTATGGCGCCCCCGCCGCGGGCAATCGCTTCACCGCACGCCTCACGCTGACGCCCGACGTGCATCCGGTCGAACAGCACAAGGACTTCTTCTTTGGTGACCCCAGCATCGATTTGCCCAAGGAAGCAAAGGACATCATCGACACCGAACTCGACGAGGAAGGCAAGCTCATCGAATCGGTCAGCGTGCTCGAAGACAGGAAAGGCGCACCGGTTGCGGCCGTGATCTCGGGCAGCGTGTACGAAACGGGAGGCCGCACCGTGACACGCACGCTCAAGCGCACGATCTGGCCGGCCGGCGAACTGGTCGGCGTCCGTCCGCTGTTCGACGTCAAGGATGGTTCGGGTGCGAACAGCCGCGCCGGCTTCGAATTGATCCGCAGCAATGCGAACGGCGAACTCGTTGCCGGAAAAGATCTCAAGCTGACCCTCGTGCGCGAGCGCCGCGACTATCACTGGATCTGGGACAAGGAAAGCGGCTGGCACTTCAACTACATCGAGCGCTACGAGAATGCCGAATCGCGGACGCTGACTGCCGAGGCAGGCAAGGCGATCACGTTCGACGTGCCGGTCGAATGGGGCGGCTACCGCATCGAGGTGCTCGATACGGCCACCGGCCTGACCCTGCGCTTCCCGTTCAACGCCGGCTGGAGCTGGAACGACGACAACCGCGGCGACGAAGCGCGTCCGGACAAAGTAAAACTTTCGCTCGACAAGGCCAGCTATCGCGCCGGCGACACGCTCAAGGTGACATTGACACCGCCGCATTCCGGCCCGGGCGTGCTGATCGTCGAATCGGACAAGATGCTCTACACGCGCAACATCGACGCCAAGGCCGGCAGCACGTTCGAGATCCCGGTCACCGAGGAATGGGAGCGCCACGACGTCTATCTGACCGCGTTGGTGTTCCGCGGCGGCTCGGCGGCCGAGCGCATCACGCCGGCACGCGCGGTTGGCGAGGCGTTCATCCCGATCGATCGCAGCGATCGCAAGATCGACGTGCAACTCGAAGCAAGCAAGCTCATGAAGCCCGAGAGCGACTTGCCGGTGACGGTCAAGGTCCCAGCCCTGGCCGGCAAGAAAGCCTATGTGACGGTGACCGCGGTCGATGTCGGCATCCTCAACATCACACGTTTCGCCAAGCCGGATCCGATCGGCTGGTTCTTCGCGCAACGCCGTCTTGGCATTGATGCGTACGATCTCTACGGTCGCGTGATCGAGAGTTTCGATGGCGGCACCGCGAAACTGCGCTATGGCGGCGACATGGCGCTCGATGCACTGCCGCAGGCGCGTCGTCCGACCGCCAAGGTGTTGACCGTCGACCTGTTCGCCGGTCCTGTCGAACTTGATGCGCAGGGCAATGCGAAGGTCCTGCTCAAGGTGCCGGACTTCAACGGCACCCTGCGCGTGACCGCGCTCGTCTTCAGCGAGGAGCAGTTCGGCAGCACCGATGGCGAGACGATCGTGCGCGCGCCGCTGGTCGCCGAGATCAGCACGCCGCGCGTCATGGCGCCGGGCGACAACGCCACGGTCACGCTCGATCTGCAGAACTTCTCGGGCAGCGAGCGCGAATTCAAGGTCAATGTTGAAACAGGTGCACCACTCGCCGTGCGTGAAGGCGCACGCACGCTCAAGCTCGCCGACAACGCGAAGACGACGCTGAGCTTCCCGCTGGTCGCGCTCGAAGGCTATGGCGTCGGCAGGATCCGCGTCGCTGCCGAGACAAGCGACAAGGCCGGCGAGCCGATCCGCATCCAGCGCGAGTTCGAGATGGTCGTGCGCGCTGGCTGGCCGAGCGTGCTGCGTTCCACGCCACAATCGCTGGATACGCTGGCGCCCGTTGCGATCGGCGCCAGCGCGCTCGATGGCATGCTGGCCGATTCGGTCACGGCGCGCATGACCCTGAGCAGCCTGCCGCCGTTGCCGTTCGCCGCCGCTTTGAGCGACCTGCTCAAGTATCCATACGGCTGCGTCGAACAGACGACGAGCAAGGCCTTCGGCGCCCTGCTGCTGGATCGGGCCACGGCCGACAAGCTGCATGTTCCGGGGCTCGATGCGGAACAGCGCAAGTCGCGCATTGAAGGCGCGATCGGACGCATCGCCTCGATGCAGGCCGGCTCCGGGCATTTCTCGATGTGGGGCGGCGAGAGCGGCGTGAACACCTTCATCACGCCGTATGTCACCGAATTCCTGCTCGATGCGCGCGACGAAGGCTTCAATGTTCCCGAGGAAATGCTGCAGAAATCGCTGAAGCGCCTTTCGGATGACCTGCTCTCCGGCGGCCATCCGTACTACAGCTACGAGCATTCCGACCACATGCGTTTCGCCGACGAAGCGTGGTCGGCCTATGTACTCGCCCGCGTCAATCGCGCGCCGCTCGGCACGCTGCGCGCGCTCAACGACAACGAGCGCCAGAAGTCGATCACGGCCCTGCCGCTCGTGCACCTCGGCATCGCGCTCAAGCTCATGGGCGACGCGCCGCGTGCCGAGAAGGCGATCGAGGAAGCGTTCGCGAAGAAGGTCAGCCGTCCGGGCTGGCTCGGTGACTATGGCTCGAACCTGCGCGACACCGCGCTCATGGTCGCGCTGGTGCAGCGTCACGGCATGTCGAAGCCGGAATACGGCGCACGCGTGTTCGAACTCGCGCGTTCGCTCAAGGTCGAGCAGCGCGAAGGCGAGCAGGCACGCGAACGTTGGGGCTCCAGCGGGCGCCTGTACCTGTCGACGCAGGAACAGATCGCGATCGGACGCCTCGGCAAGAACCTGATCAACGATGGCGATGCCGTGGTTTCGGGCAGCCTGACGATCGGCGGCGAGACAACGGAAATTTCGCCGGACCGCATCTGGAGCCGCAACTTCGACGCAAACGCATTGCGCGGCGGCGTACGCCTCACTCCACGTGGCGCGCCACCGGTGTACCTGTCGACCGACCTTGTCGGCGGGCCGACA
>JBEBXZ010000116.1:0-6118 GCA_040391335.1 Dokdonella fugitiva
GCAATTGGAAAGATGCGCGGGGTCATCTAACAATTTGATTGTGGAGCTACGACGCCATTCACCACGCATGTATCGCTGTTGGCGCCGTCGGAGCCTGTCCCATACGAGTCGGGTCGGGTGTTTTCGGCTTATGGTGGCAGCAAAAGGGGAGACTGGGGCGGTCCTTCTACTGAGATTCGTTGGCTCAGTGACGAAATATTTGAGGTTAGCTATATTGCGGACGCAGAAGTGACTCGACGCGTCAGTCAGGTCGGGAGTGTCAAGGTTCAATACCTTGAGCTGAAATAGGCCAAATCTTTCCGCCGTGACTGGCCAAGTCGCGCTAGTTAGCGGCTTAATGTATCCGAACTAACCACGCGTCCGTTCTCCAGTTTTAGAACACGCAAGAAACGCGAGTCGCCGAAGTCGTAGATCCATTCCTCGCGACGCCGGTCGCGCCAGTTCTCGATCCGTGGGTCGGGTCTGTAGACGACGCTGTCGCGATATTCGCGGCGCGACGCGGGTTCGCCACAACGGGCCACCAGTTCGCCGATGCTCATGCCCGAAAAATTCGTGATCGCGTTGCAGTTCGTTCCAAGCTCACTGACGCCATAGCCGAACGACTCGATACGCTGCAGGGTGCCGTCGCGGAACAGCAGGCCGCGCATCAGCGCTTTCGGGCCGAAATTGTAATACCAGACGGTCCATTCCACCTCGCGCTGGCGCTCCAGCGGCCCGCCGCGATTGATCACGTCGACGCCGTAGTAGCTGTCCGACCAGAACGGAGCGCCGCAGCGGTCGCGGACCGCGAAGTCGCGATCGCCTTCGTTGACGATGCGATTGCCACAACGCAGCGCGGCATGCGTGGAGGCGCTGGCGACGAGGAGCAGGAGTGCGGCAAGAACACGTCTGGATTTCATCGGCGATACGACTCCATGTTTGCGGGCGAGCGTTGGCTGGGACCGCGGCATCGCGCGAAATGTTTCATCGGCCCGAAGACTCCGATGCCGGATGGTTGCGATGGCTGATCGACCTTCGCTACCAGCCGTGGATGCCGGCGCGGCTGCGCAACAGCTTGCTCAGCACGTCCGGCGCGTAATCGAAGGAATCGTAATACAGCCGCTCCTCGGGCAGGCCGGCTTCGACGAAGCCGCGCCGCCCGGCGTCGATCATCGCCGGTGGTCCGCTCATGTAGATGTCGAAAGCGGAAAGATCGGCGTGGTCGTCGAGCACGGCCTCGTGGATCAAGCCGACGCGCAGGCCTTCCGCTTCGTCCGCATCCGCGATGACCGGGACGAAGCGCAGGGTCGGAACGTCGCGCATCCAGCGTTCGGGCAGCGCGCGCAGGTAAAGATCGGAGGCGGCGCGCGCGCCCCAGTACAAGGTGATCGGGCGACGCGAGCCGAGGTGCAGGAAGTGCTCGATCAGCGCCTTGACCGGCGCGAAGCCCGTGCCGCCGGCCACCATGAGGATCGGCCGCTCGCTGTCTTCGCGCGGCACGAAGGTGCCGAGCGGGCCTTCGACCTGCCATACGGCGCCGAGCGGCATCTGGTCGAACACGTGGGAAGTGAAGCCGCCGCCCGCGACGCGACGCACGTGCAGTTCGATATGCTCGCCCTCATGCGGTGCATTGGCGATCGAGAACGCACGCCGCTTGCCGTTCTCCAGCAGCACGTCGAGATACTGTCCGGGCAGGCGGCGCATGTGCTCGCCGTTTGCATCGCGCAGGCGCAGGCAGGCGACGTCGGTGCCGAGCAGGGTTTTTTCCACAAGTTCCAGCGTGAATCCGCGGTGCGGCATGTCGGCCAGCGAAGCGACTTCGCGCGCCGCGATCAGCAGGTCGCTGGTCGGTACGGCCTGGCAAAGCAGGATCTGGTGGCGTTGCTGTTCCGCCGCATTGAGCGCTGCCGGTGGATTGCGCGGATAGGCGCAATCGCCTTCGATGAGCGTCGCCTTGCAACTGCCACAGACGCCGGAAAGGCAGGAATAGGGCAGCGCCAGGCCCGCATGTTGCGCGGCCTCGAGAATGCTTTCGCCGGGCGCGACGTGGAACTGTCTGCCGCTGGCTTGGAGGGTTACGGTATGCGTCACGCGGCGATCCGGGCAAAGGGCAGCTCGATGAATGATGCGGGCCGCTGGCGCGAAACCAAGCTGCGGTGCATGCGGTGGCAGTCGCCGCGCATTGTCGCCGATCCCGCCCGCATCACGCTTGCTATAGTGCTGCGCCTCGAATACGCGGAGCAATGCAGTGGCGATCTGGACACAGGCGGTCGATCTCGATCGCATCAATGCCCTGGGTGCGAATACGCTGGTCGAGCATCTCGGTATCCGCGTGATCGAAGTCGGCGACGATTTCCTGCGTGGCACGATGCCGGTCGATGCGCGGACACACCAGCCGTTCGGCCTGCTGCACGGCGGCGCTTCGGTCGCGCTGGCCGAGACGCTCGGCAGCCTCGCCGCCAACATGACGCTCGACGGCACGCGCGAGATGGCGGTCGGGCTCGACATCAATGCAAACCACCTCCGCGCCGTGACCAGCGGCATCGTGATCGGTACTGCCCGAGTCCTGCATCGCGGACGCACCACCCAGGTATGGGAAATCCGCATCGAGGACGAACATGGGCGCCTGACCTGCATCTCGCGGCTGACCATCGCGGTGGTGCCGCGTCCATCGTCGCAAGTCGCCTGATTCGTGATCATCGAGGCCGCTTCCTATGCCGGACTGAGTCCAGACGTCGTGCTCGATGCGGTGGCGGAGGCCGGCTACGAGCCGGATGGGCGCCTGCTCGCGCTCGGCAGCTACGAGAATCGCGTGTACCAGGTCGGCATCGAGGATTCCACGCCGATCGTCGCCAAGTTCTATCGTCCCGCGCGCTGGAGCGATGCGGCCATCGCCGAGGAGCACGCGTTCGCGCTGGAACTCGCGGATGCCGAGTTGCCGGTCGTGGCGCCGATCGTCATCGGTGGCGCCAGCCTGTTCCTGCATGCGGGTTTCCGTTATGCGCTGTATCCGCGACGTGGCGGTCGCGCGCCGGAACTTGAATCCGCCGACCATCTCGCCTGGGTCGGGCGCCTGCTTGCGCGCATCCACGGCATCGGCGCCCGCGATCGATTCCATGAGCGAGGCGCGATCGACGTCGAAGGCTTCGTGCGCGCGCCGGGGCGTGCCGTCCTCGCCTCGGGCCTGCTGCCGCCGACGCTCGAATCGCGCTATCGGCGTGCCGTCAACGAACTCGCCGACCAGCTCGATGCGCGCCTCGCCCGTATCGGCCCGGTCAGCACGCTGCGCCTGCATGGCGATTGCCATATCGGCAACGTGCTGTGGACCGACGCCGGCCCGCATTTCGTCGATCTCGACGATGCGCGCATGGGGCCGGCCGTGCAGGATCTTTGGATGCTCGCGCCGGCACCCGCCGCGCTCGACGCGCTGCTCGAGGGCTATGCCGAGTTTCGCGATTTCGACTACCGCGAACTGGCCCTGATCGAACCGCTGCGCCTCATGCGCCAGGTGCACTGGGCCGGCTGGGTGGCCCTGCGATGGCATGATCCCGCTTTTCCGATGGCCTTCGGCCATGTTGGCGAGGCGCGCTGGTGGGAGCAGCATTGCAACGATCTTGGCGAGGCGCTGGAACAATTCGCCGGGGATTGAGCGGCCTGCTGCCGCCCAGCGGAATTTCCACTGCAACATCCGGTTGATCATCGTTTGCCGGGTGGCGGACCTTGGTGGCAGCCTGCAAACCTGCGTTGCATCCTCGCGAATATCGAGCCGAACGGGTTCCCGAGGCGATGCTTCATGTCCGGTGCGGCCGATATGGCGGACAATCCCCGCGTTTTTGGCAAGGGACCCGGCGACCGCACGAATCCGTTGCCACAGCGCATTTTGTCGCACTGCGTCATGCATCCGGTACGATAGCCACCGATGAATTCCTCAACCGATACCACGATCGAACCGGCGCGCCGGGATTTCATGCGTCCGCTGCGCTATCTGGTCCGCGGGCCCCTGCTTGCACTGCATATCGCGCTCTCGCTGCCATTGGCCGTGCTCGCGCTGAATCCGTGGTTTGCGCGCATCCCGGTCGGCCAGCGACAGTTCGACCAGTTCATGATCAGCTGGTGGTCGGGCACGCTGGTGCGCCTGTTCGGGTTTCGCATCCGGTCGTTCGGCGCGCCGTTGCCGGGTGCCGTGATGTACGTCGCCAATCATGTGTCGTGGCTCGATATCGAGCTGATGCACAGCCAGCGTGCGATCTGCTTCGTCGCCAAGAGCGAAATTGCGAGCTGGCCGCTGGTCGGCTGGCTGGCGACGCGCGCCGGCACGATCTATCACCAGCGCGGCAGCACGCACTCGATGGCGGTGGTCTCCGAGCGCGTGGTCGAACGCCTGCGCAGCGGCTGGCCGGTCGGTATCTTCCCGGAAGGAGGAACCGGTCGGGGCGATGAAGTGCGCACGTTCCACGCGCGCATTTTCCAGGCCGCGCTCGATGCCGAGGTGTCCGTGCAGCCCGTCGCGCTGCGTTACGGGCGCAATGGCCGGCAGGAGTCCAGCGTGCCTTTCGCTGCGAAGGAAAGTTTCGCCGCGAACTTCCTGCGCCTGCTCGGCAACCCTTCCATGGACGCGGAAGTGCATTTTCTTGAACCGGTCGAATCGACGCCCGATGCGCGCCGCCGCATGGCCGAGGAAAGCCGCGCGCGCATCGTGCGCACGCTCGGCTATGGCAGCCTGAGCAAGAAAACCGACCCCGACACTTGAACGCCGCCGACTACCAGCCGTCGCGCCTGCTGCGCAATCCGCACCTGCAATCGGTGCTGGCGTCCAGCGGCGTGCGTCGCCTGTTGTTCCGCAAGCGTCGGAAAATGCTCGAGGAACACGCTCGCGAATACCTGCTCGATTGCGGCGATGGCGTGCGTCTGCTCGGGCTGCATACCGCGCAGCGCGTGAGCACGCCGCCGCGCGGCCTGGTCGTCCTGCTGCATGGCTGGGAAGGCAGCGCGCAATCGAGTTATCTGCTGCACACCGGCGCCCGCCTGCTGGCGGAAGGCTTCGACGTGTTCCGGCTCAATCTGCGCGATCACGGCGATACCTATCACCTGAACAGCGAGCTTTTCCATTCCTGCCGCATCGATGAAGTCGTCGGCGCCGTGGGGGCGATCGGGCGCCTGTTTCCGCAACTGCCGCTCGGCATTGCCGGATTCTCGCTGGGTGGCAATTTCGCCTTGCGCGTCGCGCTGCGCGCGCCCGGAGCCGGCATCGGGCTGCGCTACGCGCTGGCGGTCTGTCCGGCAATCAGCCCGCATGGCGCAATGAATGCAATCGAACATGCGCCCTGGTTCTACGAGGCGTACTTCCTGCGCAAATGGCGGCGCTCGCTGAGCCTCAAGCAGCGCGCATTTCCACAGGCGCCGCTGTTCGAGCGCGCGGACATGCGCGGCAACCTGCGCGAGCTGACGCGTGCGCTCGTCCTGCGGCATACGAGTTTCGCCACGCTCGAAGACTATTTCGACGGCTATTCGGTGGCGGATGACCGCCTCGCCACGCTGAGCGTGCCGACCAGCATCCTGACCGCCGCCGACGACCCGATCATCCCGGTCGCCGACTTCCACGCGCTCACCCTGCCGCCATGCGTGGAGCTCGACATCGCGCCCGGCGGCGGACACTGCGGCTTCATCCGCGACCTGTCGCTGAAAAGCTGGACCGAGGACTACATCGCCGAGCGCATGCTGCGGCAGTTTCCCCAGGCGGGCTGATCGCAGGGACGCCGGAGGGTTCGCATTGAAGCCGGAAACTCGTCCGGCGCCCGCGCGCGGTGCAGTGCATATCCCTGCGTAGCGCGTGGGAATCCATTGGAGAAACCGGCGTTACTTCGAACCGGGGAAGCTCGGACGAAGGCTGTCTCAGTCTGCCGGTACGGTGCGTTCGCGGGCCCAGGTGCGCAGCGCCTCGACGCGGTCGGACATGATGACGGACAGCGGTCGCGTGGCGCGCGCTTCATCGAGCAGGTGACGGGTCATCAGTGCGGTGTTCTCGGCGGCTGCCGCGTACAACGCGGCGACCACGAGTTGTTCGATCTCGGCGCCGGAGAAGCCCGCGCTGGCAGCGACCAGTGCAGGCAGGTCGATATCGTCGGACTTCAGCTCGCGT
>JBEBXZ010000117.1:0-6096 GCA_040391335.1 Dokdonella fugitiva
GTAGACGTTGGCAACGATATCCAGGCCGTTGAGCGTGTACTTGACCGGGTGGACGTTGACCTTGCCAAGCTCGTTCCTGGTGATGGCGCCGGCATACACCAGCATGAAGGGATTCTTCTTGTAGTCGGCTGCGATCGCAGTAGTGGTCATTGCAGGCACTCCCACAGTTGCAAATGAAAGAGCGAGCGTGGAGGCTCCGACGAACCCGCGCCGGGTCTCGTTGACGATTTCATTGCTCATTTGCGGCTCCTTCTTTCTTGTGCGGATAAGCGAGTGCGGGCGCATCAATCCAGATTCCTATCTGCGAGAAATTTCGACACCAGGCCGGCGATCTGGACGTTGTTGAGGTCCGACATCAGGAAGTGCGTGTTGCCCCGGATGCCGATTTCCGGCAGATGCACCAGTTGTGCGTCGCCTCCATGCTTGTTGATGGCGTCGACCCAGAGTCGAGCCATGGCCAGGCGCACGCGCCAGTTGTCCTGTCCGCGCTCCGCCGTCGGCTCGATCGGGAAGTTGTCGCCGTAGTAGATGATGATCGGGATGCGGGTAAGCTTCTCGAAATCCGCGAGCGACACCGGCTCGGGCGACAAGGTGCCGGCAGCACTGGGCATAGCCGGAGGCAGTTCGCCTTCCGGGAAGATGAACCCGCTGCCCGGTTCAAGCGCGACGATGCCCTTGACGTTCCGGTTCTTGATCGCCGTCAGCCAGCCCGGTCCACCCGCCTGCGAATGCGAGAACAGGATGCCGGGCCCGGTCTTGTCGAACAGCGCGGCCATGGCGTCCGAGATCACGTTGGCGTCGTAGGGACCAGTGTTCGGGGTGACCGAGCGGAAGAACTGATCCAGCGTTTCCGGCTTGCGGTCGAATTGGACGTTGTCGAAGTAGTTCGGCCACTTACCGATGCGGAATTGATCGAAGAAGAGCTGATCGAACGGCGCGGGCTCGACTGTCGCCGCCACGGTGCTGTTGCCTGCGCGGCCACGGCGCGGCTGGTCGACGAGATAGACCGGGAAGCCTCGGCGCAGGAAGAGGGTCTGGAAGCCCTCACGGCCGTCCGGCGTGGTTTCCCAGCTACGCGCCGACTGGAACGCGCCATGCAGCATGACGATGGGCAGCGGCTTGGGATTCTGCGGGACCTGATAGAAGGCGTAGAGGTGATCGCCGTGGAAGGTCTGCCCTGCGGCGGTCGGGTTGTTGTTGTCGTAGGTGCCGGGCGTGCTTGCCACCTTCCCGCCCACGGCGAAGCTGCCTTGTTCCTGGATCACCAGGGGGCTGGTGGCGCTCGAGTCGCCGGGAAGGGTCACGCAGGCTGTCAGCGAAGTCAGCGTCATGAGAATCAGCAAGGCCTTGGCAAAGTTCATGGTCAGTGTTCCGAGGCAGCCGCAAGCGCCCGCGTCAGGGCCTCACTCGCGCGCTCGGCTGTCTGTTGGTCCGCATATTCGGTCAGGATCCGAACGACTTGGCGCAACTGTGCCGCGCTCAGGCCCACCCGCAGGCTGGCGCCCATGTGCGAGCGCAATTGCGCCTCGACGCCCGGCATCGCGGCCAGCGCCCCGACCGTGGCCAGTTCGCGGCTCTGCCAATCCAGGTTGTCGCGCTCGAAAATGTCGCCGAACAGGTGCGCCTGCAGGAACTGGTTGATGACCGGCGCGAAATCCGTCACCGCGTTCTTGACCGGTCCACCAGAAATCTTCGTCTGATTGGCCGCGCCCACCACGATCAACGAGTCGCCGGTCGGAATCGCACGGCTGGGTTCGCGCCCGGGCGCATCCTCGATGTCGCGGGCCTTGCGCGCTTCGACAACCTTCAACAGTTCGCCCAGCGCGTTGAGGCTGCGCGGGAAGCCGGCGTAGGCGTAGAGCTGTACCAGGACTTCCTTGGCCTCGCTGATGGTCAGGCCCGCGTCCAGCCCTCGGTTCAAGGCGACATCAAGCTTGGGCATGTCGCTGGTGGCCATGGCGGCCGCGATCAACGGGATGGCCTGCTGCTTGGCCGAGAGTGTCCCGGAAACGGATTGCGTCGAGGTCATGGCGTTTGGCTCCACGGTGCTCTGGATGGCGTGGCTTGGCGCGATCGCCAGCCCCAGACTCATTGCCAACGCGCCGGACTGGCGAAACCTAGCGGGCGTCGTATTGGTCATCGGTCACTTTCTCCATCCATTCGACGGCCTTGCCGTCCAAGACGCCGCTGACGGCCAGATGGGTCATCGCAGTCGTTGGCGCGGCGCCGTGCCAATGCTTGATGCCGGGCGGGCACACGATCACATCGCCGGGACGGATTTCCTGCACGGGTTTGCCCCATTCCTGCGTCAGGCCGACACCAGACACCACGACGAGCCTTTGCCCGGCGGGGTGCGTGTGCCATGCAGAGCGCGCACCGGGCTCGAATGTGACGTAAGCGCCTGATGCCTGGATTTCGTTGTTAGCTGGAAACAGAGGATCGACACGGACGCGTCCGGTGAAGTTCTCGGCAGGACCGGCCGCTGACGTCTGGGTGCCTGCGCGGGCGATCTGTTGCATAGCCGCGTCGCCGGCCTGGGCAAGTGGGGTGGCGGCACATACCGCGATTCCCAGTAAGGTTTTGGTCATGAGGAATGCTCCACGGTGCATCGTTGTCGAGTCGACTGAAGTAACTTAAACCGTGTCATTTAATAGATAAACAGCAATTATCGAATAGGACTAATTCGCTGGCGACATAAATCAGCCAGATTGCGGGGACCGCTCGGGTCAATAGCGGACATGGTCAACGCCAGCGCACAGCTCGACTCCTGCCGAAGTCAGCGATCGGCAGCACCCGCAAACGTCCGATCCAGCGTCATCGACGCGTCACCTCGCTGCAACCTCGGCGCCACGCAGCACGCGCAGCATGCTCTCCGAACAGACGGGGAGACGGACATGCGCATCGCAATCGTCACCGAGACCTGGGCGCCGGAAGTCAATGGCGTCGCATTGACCGTGCAGGGCCTGGCTCGCGGCCTTCGGAAACTCGGGCATTCGGTCGAGATCGTCCGGCCGCGTCGCGCAGACGGCGACGCCGCGCAGCATCGCGACGGCTTCGATGAGTTGCTGGTCAGAGGCGCTGCATTGCCACGCTACCCTGGCCTGCGCTTCGGGCTGCCGGCGCAGGCGCAGCTCGTTCGTCACTGGCGCCAGCGGATGCCGGACGCCCTGTATGTGGCAACCGAAGGTCCCCTTGGTCACAGCGCATTGGCAGCCGCCCGCCGGCTCGGCGTTCCGGCATCGACGGGCTTCCATACACGCTTCGACGATTTCGTGCGGCACTATGGTTTCTCGTGGCTGAGTCCATTCGTGTTCGCGGGAATGCGCCGTTTCCACAATCGTGGTTCGGCCACGCTCGTACCCACCACCCAGCTCGGCGACTTCCTCGAATCGAACGGCTTCCGCCATGTGCGCCTGCTGCGGCGCGCGGTGGACACGCAGATGTTCGATCCCGGGCGACGTTGCGCACGGTTGCGCGAAGATTGGGGACTTGCGCCGGATGCCCTGGCGGTCGTGCATGTCGGACGCCTTGCCGCCGAGAAGAATATCGATCTGGCGGTGCGCGCGTTCCGCAGGATCCAGAACGTGCAACCCGATGCGCGCTTCATCGTCGTTGGCGATGGCCCCGAGCTGCCGCGCCTCGTCCGGAGCCATCCGGACATCCTGTTCGCCGGCATGCGGCGCGGCGAGGATCTGGCGCAACACTACGCCAGTGGCGATCTGTTCCTGTTCCCCAGCATCACGGAAACCTTCGGCAACGTCACCCTGGAAGCCATGGCCAGCGGACTGCCGGTGGTCGCCTTCGACTACGGCGCCGCCAGGGAGCACATCGCCGATGGCGAATCGGGACGCCGCGTCGCATTCGACGATGAATCATCCTTCATCGATGCCGCATGCACGCTCGCCAGTGATCGCTACATGCGCAGGCAACTGGGCCAGCGTGCACGCCAATCGATGGAACACCTGAGCGCGGATGCAGTGAGCGCGGCCTTCGCCGATCTGCTCGGCGAACTCGCGCTGGCGAGGGCGGCATGAACGGCCTCGCACGCTGGCACCGCTTCGAGCAGATGAGCGGCGAGTGGCGCCTCTGCGTGGCCTGCAATCGCTGGGCAGGCCGACGCGCGATACTCGTCACGTTCCGCGCGGTCAGCCGCCTCGGTGATGGCATCGCCTGGTATGCGCTGATGCTCGGCATCGCCCTGCTCGGTGGAGAGCAGGGCTGGCAGGCTGCCGCGCACATGGCAGCGACCGCACTGATCGCCGCCTTGCTCTATCGCATATTGAAACGCTGGACGCGCCGCCCCCGGCCGTTCCGCACCCATCAAGGCATCGTTGCGCATATTCCGCCGCTCGACGAGTTCAGCTTCCCGTCCGGGCATACCTTGCATGCGGTCACCTTCAGCCTCGTGGCCATCGAATGGTATCCGGCGCTGGCGGTGCTTCTGCTGCCCTTCACCGCGCTGGTCGCGGCCTCACGTGTCCTGCTTGGCCTGCACTATCCGAGCGACGTGATCGTGGCGAGCGTCATCGGCGCGCTGCTCGCACAGCTATCCATCGCCTGCGTGCTGTGAGCGGGCCGGAGGTCCACTGGACTTCCGGCAACCATGGCCCGAGCCGGGCCTGGATCAGGCTTCCTGCGCCCCACCGCGCTTGCGCACGATCAGCATGGCAAGTTCCAGCGATTGTTCGTAGTTGAGGCGCGGATCAACCGTCGACCTGTAGGCCCGCGTGAGATCGCTCTCGGTCAGATCGCGCGCACCGCCCATGCATTCGGTGACGTTCTCGCCCGTCAACTCGAGATGCACGCCGCCCAGGCGCGTGCCGCTCGCCGCGTGGATATCGAAGGCCTGGTCGAGTTCGCCACGGATGTTCTCGAAACGCCGCGTCTTGACGCCGCTGCCCAGCGATTCCGTGTTCCCGTGCATGGGATCGCAGCACCAGAGCACCTTTCGCCCCGCCGCCTTGACGGCGCCAAGCAATGGAGGCAGAGCCTCGGCTATGTGCTTTGCACCCATGCGATGGATCAAGGTCAGGCGCCCGGCTTCGTTGTCGGGGTCGAGCTTGTCGATGAGGCGCAGCAATTGGTCCGGCCTGGTCGTGACGCCGACCTTCACGCCGATCGGGTTGCGAATGCCGCGGCAGTACTCGATGTGCGCGCCATCGATGTCCGCCGTGCGCATGCCGATCCACGGGAAATGCGTGGACATGTTGAACCAGCCCCACTGACGCGGCACCTGGCGCGTCAGTGCCTCTTCGTAATGCAGCAGCAGCGCTTCGTGCGAGGTATGGAAATCGACGCGCTGGAATTCGCCGACCGGGCGACCGGCGAGGGTCTCCATGAAGCGCAACGAGTTACCGATCGATTCGACCATGCGGCGGTATTCGACCTGCAGCGGCGCGTGTTCGACCCAGGCGAGATCCCAGTATTCGGGATGATGCAGGTCGGCGAAGCCGCCTTCGATCAGCGCACGAACGAAATTCATCGTCATCGCCGAACGCGCATGCCCCTTGATCAGGCGCCGCGGATCCGGGCGTCGCGCCTGCATGGTGAACGCGGGCGCATTGACGATATCGCCGCGATAGCACGGCAGCGTCACGCCATCGCGCGTTTCGGTATCCGCCGAACGCGGCTTGGCGTACTGGCCGGCAAAACGACCGAGACGCACGATCGGCAGGCGCAAGCCATGCGTCAGGACCAGGCTCATCTGCAGCATGACCTTGAGCCGGTTCGAGATCAGCGGCGAAGTGCAGTCATCGAAACTTTCGGCGCAATCACCGCCCTGGAGCAGGAAGCGCTTGCCTTCGGCCGCCTCGGCCAGCATGTTGCGCAACGCGAGAATTTCCCACGACGTCACCAGCGGCGGCAGCTCTCGCAACTGGGCGAGCGCCTCGTCGAGTTCGCCCGCGTCAGGATAGGTCGGCTGCTGCACCGCAGGGCGATCCCGCCAACTGGCCGGCGACCAGTCGGGAGCGCTACGCACGGGAGCGATGTTGGCTTCACGGCTCATCGGTTTTCCAGGCTCATGCTGCAATGCACTACGGCATCATGCCATAGCGCTCCCGCCCACGGCATCAACGACGGCGGAAACCAGCCCAG
>JBEBXZ010000118.1:0-6084 GCA_040391335.1 Dokdonella fugitiva
ACCCGACTTGGGAATATACGAATGTGGGTGTAGCATTTCTCGGCTTATACAAAGGGAGTGGGTAATGACAAGAATGAACAGCGTATTGGGTGGGATTGGGAAGCTGGGTGTTGCGGGCCTGTTCGCAGCCGCACTGACGATGCCGGCGTTTGCCGCGAAATCCGGGCATAACGATCATATCGCTGGCGCCTTGCAGCCAGTGACGACGACGATCAACGGCACGCCGTTGAGCATCGTGGTGGGCGATGAACACTCCTACCAGATCTTCAATTCAGCGATTCCCGGCGTGGGCCAGATGTATCCGTCCGACTCGACGGGGACTGCCGACATGGGCTGGATGGTGCGCATTGGCAGCGAATTGTTTGCACCTGCTTTCAACGCTCACCCTGACGGCAGCGCAACGAGCAACCTGGGTGCCTACACGGCGTTCACGCCACAGAGCATCAGTCCAGTGAGTGGGGATGGCAGTGCGGCGAATCCGTTTCGCGTCACGGTGACCTCCGCACTCGGCAGCAGCGGAGTCACTGCCAGCGAGCAGATCAGCTATGTCAACGGACAGAACTACTTCCAGAAGGAGTTCACGCTGACCAATGGCGGAGCTGCGGCTGCGGATGCGCGCATCTTCCTCGGCGGCGATATCTACCTGGCCGGTCAGGACAGTGGTGTGCCGTACCGCGAAGCGGCGTCTTCGAGCCCGGGTGGCCAGGACTGCGGCTCGCCAGCCACTTACTTCATCCTGTTCATCCCGCAGACGTCGGCGACCGCCTGGACCGGAGCTTCGTACAGCACGGGGTGGTCGCAGATCGGTGCTGGCCAGCTCGACAATGCACTTGCGGGTACCTCCTGCATCGACAACGGCGCGGCGCTTCAGTGGGACCGCTCGATCGCGCCCGGCTCCAGCGTCACGGTCGCGGCGGCGACGTCGTTCGGCGATGTTCCGCCGATCGCCCAGTTCGGCATCACAGCGGTGTCTCCGGCGACCGGAGCGCAGGGTGCCACGGTCAATGTCACGATCTCTGGTGTCGGCTTTGAAGCGGCGACGACATTCGGCTTTGGCAGTGGCATCACGCTTTCGGGGCTGTCGATTGTCAGTGCAACATCCGCGACCGCGACACTGAGCATCGATCCGGCGGCTGTGGAAGGTTTCCGCGATGTGATCGCAACGCAGAATGCTGGCGGGTTGACTGCCACGCTGGCCAATGGCTTTCGCGTGACGGGACAGGGGGGCGGCCCCATTGATCCGGTGGCGCCCACGCAGCTTCCGGTTTCCGGCTGGGGCGGGCTCGCTCTGCTGATGATGATGCTTGCCATTGCCGGCATGCTGGTCGTGCGTCGCCGCACCATCTGATCCCGGCTTGTCCATCAACGCCTGCTGTGCTGGATGCATCCAGTGCAGCAGGCGTTTTCATTGGTGCGATACGCATGCGTTTGTTGCGTCCTGCAGATCATCGGATGCAGTGCGATCCGCGTCATCGACAGATGCCGGTTCGAGCCGGATTCCGTCGAGTCGCGCGCTCACGAAGGCCACCAGCTTCTCGCATGAATGGCTTTTGTCGATGCTGCTGCGGGCATGCGCGCCGAGCAGCCGTGCGCGCACGGGATCATTCGCAAGTTCGTGCATGTGCAATGCCGCTTGTTCGATGCGCGGCTCGGCCCAGTGCTGATTGCGCCACGCCGGGTATTCGCCCTCGCGCAGGGGCACCAGGTCGAAATCAACCAGTCGACTATTGCCTTCGTTCATGAAGTCGAGGTTGCCGGAATAGGCCGTGGCGATCACCGGTTTTCCGAGGGCCATGCATTCGGCCATGCCCAGACCGAATCCTTCTGCGCGATGCAGGGATACGTAGGCATCGCAGGCAGCCTGCAGACCCCACATCGAGGAACGATCGAGAAAGCCATCGCGGATCTCGATGCGCGGATCGTCTTCCGCCAGCCGGCGCAGTCGGCGCAGCGATTCCGCATGCAGGTGTCCGTTGATCGTCTTGACCAGCAGGCGCACGTCATCGCGCTGGCGCGGGAAAGCGAGGCGAAATGCGGCGATCACCGCTTCGGGATTCTTGCGCCGCACATGCGAATTGAAATCGAAGCTGGCTAGGAAGAGGAAACGTTCCGCATCGGGGCCGCTGCGCACGCGTCCCGGCAGGCCGCGTGTATCGATCATGATCGGGATCGGCAGCACGACGACGGATTTCCTCGTTCGTGTCTGGATCGAACGCCGGACGAAATCCGAGCACGCCCATATTTCATCGACGTGTTCGAACGCGCTGTCCCAGCGCACCGGGAAGCGTTCAAGTTCCCAGGCCCAGACCCCGATGTTGTGGCGACCGTCGAATGCCTTGGCGCCGAGATGCTCGCGCGCGACCTGCATCTGGTCGGCGTTGATGAAGAACAGGTTGGTCGGATAGGGGCGAGCCGATGAAAAATGCCGGGCCATCCGGTGATCCTCGCGACGTGAAGCCACGCCGACGTCGAAGTCGTGGATCACGAATGGCACGTCGCTCGTTTCCAGTGCTCCGGCAACGTTGCGCAGCACCTCGCCGACACCGAATTCGCCGGAGGCGTAGCCCGTGAGATTCAGTCCGTTGGCCGGTGTGCTGGTTTCGACACTGCGCGCGAGCGCCGTGATAGCAGGGCTCGCGTCACCCGCAACGAGCGGCGTGGGCGCGTAACTGAGTCGTTCGAGCAGATAGCGGAGCCGGCGCTTGAATCCCTCGGGAATGGATTCGTAGAGTCGGCGGAATGCCGGGATGCGGTAAGTCCAGTCGACGAGCGCAAGGCTGCGCGAGCCAATGTGGCGCGACACCGTCGTCAGCATTGTTCCCTGGCTGCGGACTCCGTCGCCATGACGCGCCTCATACGCTTGCCGGATTCCACGGATGTGGCGGTCGGCAATGCCAGCCTCGTGGCCTGCCGTGCGCAGGAACCAGCGCATGAATGCCTCACGTCCCTCGCTCTCGCCGATGTCGAACGCGTGGTGCAGGTCCTCGCGCGAACACCACAGTTCGTACATGAGCCGGGTGACCGGAAGCTCGCTGTTGCTGGCGACCCGGTCGCTGGCGAGATCGAACATGTTGCGATCGATCAGGCGCGGCATGGCGACGGGCTTCGGGCCGCGGATATCGTGATAGCGGCGATAGACGCGTCGATGCGCGTTGCTGATCAGCTCGCCGTCGTCGAATTGCGCCCAGTGATGGCGCTTATTCTGATGACGCGCGTGGCCGTTCGCCGCGAGTTGCCGCAGATAGTCTTCGTACAGTGGCCGCAGTGCGCCGATCGACTCGATGCTGAAGCGGTTCTGGTGACGCGAGAAGCGATCCGGCCGCTCGAGGTCGATGCCGCTGAAATGCACGAAGGCCAGAGGCCGGTCGCCCGCGAACCAGCGGCCCTTGCGCCGGCTGACCGCGCGCTGGCCGAGATTCCAGTAGGCGAGGTTGTAGCCGGGATCGCGCAGGATGCAGACATCGGGGAACATGCCCGGCACGAGATCGATCCATTTCTGGTCCGTGAAACGGCCGGATGGCAGGTCGACCACGCAGTCGTATTCGAGCTTGGCTGCCCACCAGTCGAGCATGCGCCGCGTGCACGGATGCGCATTGATCGCCACGAAGCCGCAGTTGTAGGTGCCGCTGCGCAGGATCGACAGTTCGCCCGGCAGCAGTTCATCGTCGAGCGGCTCGGTCAGGTGCGGGGTCAGCACGATCGAGGCGCCGTCGGCAAAGGCGCGTTCGACTTCGGTCAAGCGCTCGGTGACGAGGATGTCCGGGTCGAGATAGATGATGCCCTGGTCGGCGTGGCGGTTGCGCAACCAGCGGAACATCCAGGGCTTCACCGCGGTGTTGAGTTCCAGGATGTCGTAGCGAAAGACGAAGGCATCGAAATTGGGCAGGTCGAGTGCCTCGATCGTGACGACTTCGGCAGCCAGTGCGTCCAGCGCTGGATCGCCCCCGGCGCGATCCACCAGGCATAGATAGCGCGCGCAATCGGGATGCGTGCGCTGCAGCGAATCGAACAAAGTGACAACCTGCGCGAGATAGTTGCGCGAGGCGATCGTGAAGAAGATGGGACCCACGGTACTACCTCATACGGGCGCGCGCGTTCAGCGGCGTGCAAGCGTGATGCCATGTGCAAGCAGAGCGGAGCTTTGCCTGCGCAGGTTCGGTGCGGCGGCATCGCATCGACCAGCGATAACCCGGAAAGCTGCCAAAGCCCGCCAGCGATTCCGCGATGGGAGCGTCACTGGAGAAGCGCCAGTCCGTTCATCTCCCTTTCCCGATCGACGGACTAGGGTTTCCGTTCCCGTGTCCCGCACGCGTCGACGCGGACCGGTGACCCACCCACGCGAGGAGGCAGATCATGGCCATGAAGCAAGAAGCAGGCAGGGACCTACACAAGGCCGGCAACGGCCGGCAACAGGCAGGCAATCCGTTCGTCAGCGACATCCAGGCGATCCGCAGGCGCGCGCGGGAACATATCGAAGAAGGGGCCGTCACGGCCGGCTATCGGGCCGATAGGGAGACGGTCATCAAGTTGCTCAACGACTCGCTGGCGACCGAGATCGTTTGTGTACTGCGTTACAAGTATCACTACTACATGGCGTCGGGCATCCATGCCAAGAGCGTTGCCGCGGAGTTCCTAGAGCACGCAGGGCAGGAGCAGGCGCATGCCGATTCGATTGCCGAACGCATCGTCCAGCTCGGTGGCACGCCGGACTTCTCGCCCGACAGTCTCGTTGCGCGCAGCCACGCGGAATATGTGGAAGGGGACGATCTGGTCGACATGATCAAGGAGGATCTCGTCGCCGAGCGCATCGCGATCGACAGCTATCGCGAGATCATCGATTTCGTTGGCGACGACGACACGACGACGAAGCGCCTGCTCGAAGGCATTCTCGCGATGGAAGAGGAGCACGCCGAGGACCTCGGCACGCTGCTCGAAGAGCTCGGCAAGAAGGGCGAGCCGGCCAAGCCGCGCGACATCACCGGGTAGGGCGCGTCACCGCTTTCGGCGTCCGGGCTTGCTGCCGGGTGCCGAGGCGCGGCGGGATTCGCTGGCGTTCGCACACATCGCCACGTTGCGGCAGACGCGCCATGCCGAAGCTGGCATGCTTTCCACGCCATTCCCACGCCACCGCCGGATCGAGGACCTCTCCCATGGACAGTACCGCATCAACCACGAGCCGCTGGTCGAAAGCATCGCGTGCATTGGGGATTCTTGTCGCTGTCTGCGTGGTCGTCGCCCTTGCCCTCATGTGGTGGTGGGATACCGAACCCGCCCATTTCGACCCGATCAAGGCCACCCAGGCACGTGCGACGGCGAAGCAGCAGCCAGTCGTCGTGGGTTCCGCGACCACCACGGCGCTGGTCGAGTCGCTGCAGGCGATGCTCGACAAGCGCGGCGGTTATCTCAGCAATGATCGCCTGCCCCCCGGCGTGCTGATGGACAACATGCCGAACTGGGAATTTGGCGTGGTGACGGCCTCGCGCGACATGGTGCGTGCGCTGCGCAACGAGTTCAGCCGGTCGCAGACACAGTCCGCCGAAGACAAGGATCTGCAGGAGGCCGAACCGCTGATCAGTTCGCCGAACGATCGCTGGTTGCTGCCGAGTTCGGAAAGCCAGTACCGCAAGGCGATCAGGCATCTGGACAGCTACGCGACGCGTCTCGCCGACAACGATCACAACGACGCGCAGTTCTACGCGCGCGCGGACAATCTCGCCGATTACCTGCAGGTGGTCTCGACACGGCTCGGTTCGTTCTCGCAGGTGCTGTCGGCCAGCGTCGGGCAAACGCGCATCAATACCGATCTGGCGAATGATCCGAGCGCACAGCAGTCCAAGCCGGCACCGGTGTTGCGCACGGTGAAGACACCCTGGACGAAGCTCGACGACAATTTCTACGAAGTTCGCGGATACACCTGGGCCGTGCGCGAACAGCTCGAGGCGATCCGCGTCGATTTCGGCCCCGTGCTGCGCGACAAGAACGCGATGATCAGCCTCGAACAGGTCATCCGCGAACTGGAAGAAGCGCAGAAGCCGCTGGGCAGTCCGATTGTCTTGAATGGTTCGCCATATGGATTCTTCGCCA
>JBEBXZ010000119.1:0-6024 GCA_040391335.1 Dokdonella fugitiva
ATATGGCACGGATACCGTCGCGCGCCTGCAGAAGCTGCGCGCGGCGCTCGCCCAGCTCGTGAAGTCGTTGCCCGATGGCAGGCTGCCCGCGGCGCTCGAGGCCGAACTGCAGCCGTGGATGTGCGATCGCGTGATCAACATCGTGCACCTGATCCACAAGGCTGCCGCACACGAGCAGCAGTACAAGGATTTCGCGTTCGACCCGGCGAGCATGCGGGCGCACTGGTCGAGCGGACTCACCGACATGCAGCACAGCCTCGAACATCCGCGCTTTTTCGAGCCGCCCTCGCGCGAGCGCGGCGCCGTCACCCATGATATCCACCGTGCACGCAGCGAGGCGGATTGAGTTCCGTCCGCGGCCGTGGGCCAGGAGTCCGGCATGCAGAATGATCCTGTTGCACGATTGCGCGCCCAGATCGGCGGCGCGCGCGATGGTGCGTTGTTGCGTTTCACGCTCGGCAATGCCCTGCTCGCCGCGGGCGACCACGCGGCCGCGATCGAGGCGTTCCGCGAAACACTCGCTTTCGATGCGAACTATTCTGCCGCGTGGAAAATGCTCGGCCGCGCCCTGGCCGAAGCGGGCGACGTGAACGCGGCGATGGAAACGTATGAGCGCGGCATCGAGGTCGCCAGCCGGCGTGGCGACCAGCAGGCGGCAAAGGAGATGCAGGTTTTCCTCAGGCGCCTGCGCAGGCCCCTGTCCGACTGACGAAAACCAGGCGCATGCATCCCTGCGTCGTTCACGTCCGCACAGCGGATGTGATGCCTGCGCAGGGCGAGGCCGGTCTCGAGGCATGCGGGCGATGTACTTCCGGTAGCGGGCTTGTGGCAGGATCGTGCCCGGACTCGGGGGAGGTCGCATGTCACACGATGGGCAACACACGACGATCGGCAGCGATGCCGAGGGCGAGCCGACCTCGGCGCTGAGCATCGGTCCGTATCGCATCCTGCGCCTGCTCGGCGAGGGTGGCATGGGGCGCGTCTATCTCGCGCAGCAAACCCAGCCGCAACGCCAGGTCGCGCTCAAGGTCGTGCGCGGTGTTTCAACGTCGGTGGTCGAGCGCATGCGCCGGGAAATCGACGTGCTCGCGCAACTCGAACATCCCGGTATCGCACGCCTGTATGCCGCCGGCGAATCGCGCATCGATGATGTCGATGTGCCGTGGCTCGCGCTCGAATACGTGCGCGGCGTGGATTTGTCGGCGCACGTCGCGGCTCGCGTGCCCGATATCGCCGGACGCCTGCGCCTGCTGATCGAGATCGCACGCGCCGTGCACTACGCGCATGAATGCGGTGTCATCCATCGCGACCTGAAGCCCGGCAACATCCTCGTCGATGGCGAAGGCCGGCCGAAGATCCTCGATTTCGGCATCGCCCGCCTGCGCGTCGATGCGGGCGATGGGCTGACCCTCGCCGGCCAGGTACTCGGCACCCTGCCGTATATGAGCCCGGAACAGCTCGCCGGCGATTCGTCCCGCGCGGACATCCGCAGCGATGTCTATTCGCTCGGCGTGATCGCCTATGAACTGATTGGCGGCCGGCTTCCGCATCCGGGCCTGAGCACCTCGAGCCTGTTCGAGGCGCTCGACATCCTGCGTCACGAGACGCCGCCATCGCTCGCCAGCATCCACAGTGCCGCGCGTGGCGATCTCGATACGGTCATCATGAAGGCGCTCTCCAGCGACGCGGAACAGCGCTATCCGGATGCCGCCGCGTTCGCCGACGATCTGCAGCGCGTGCTCGGACACCTGCCGATCGCCGCGCGCGCGCCGACGCTCACCTATCGCACATTGCGTTTCGTGCGCCGGCATCGCGCGCTGAGCGCGGCGCTGGCGAGCGTGTTCCTGATCCTGGCCGCGGCAAGCGTCATCTCCCTGCGTTACGCACTGGCCGAACAGGATGCGCGTGCGGAAGCCGAACAGCGCGTGCGGGAAAGCGCGGCGGTCAATGCATTCCTCGAACGCATGCTGGCTTCGGCCGATCCCGATCTGACGCGCGGCCGCATCCTGAGCGTGCGCGAGGTGGTCGACCAGGCCGCGCACGATCTCGACCGGCTCAATGAGCAACCGCGCGTGCAGCGTGCCGTGGCCACCACCTTGGCTGCGACGAACCGCTCGCTCGGCGACTTCGAAGCCGCGCTCGCGCTCAATGCGCGCGCGATGGCCTTGTTCGATGCGACCGAGGCTTCCTTGCCGGAACGCATGCGGCTGTTGCACCAGCGTGCCGCGCTGCACACCGAACTCAACCATTTCCCGGAAGCACTCGCGGCGCTTGCCGAGGCGCGTGCGGTCTGGCCCGCGGCACCGGAGGCCACGCGTCTTGCCCTGGACCTGACCGCCGCGCGCATCGACGAGGAAGCCGGGCGCCCGGAAGCCGCCGAGCAGGGCTACCGCTCGGTGCTGGGTGCTGCTGGAACATTGCAGGCGGCGTCCGCGCAGGTCGATCCCGAGCTGGCATCGACGATCGAGATCGCGCGCAGCAACCTGTCCGGGATCCTGCGCGAACGCGGCGCGCTGGAGGAATCCGAAAGCCTGATCCGCGCGGTGCTCGACGTGCGTCGCGCGCAACTCGGCGAGCGCGCACCGGGCACCTTGTCGAGCCGGCAGAAGCTGGTGCTGATCCAGGAGGCGCGCGGCGAGAACATCGAGGCCGAGACGCGCGCGATCCTTGCCTTGCAGCGTGAAGTGCTCGGCGATGCGCATGGCAGCACCTTGACGACGATCCAGACCCTCGCCAATGCACTCGCCGCGTCGGGGCAGTACGACGAGGCCGAAGCGCTCACGCGCGAATCGCTGCGCGGTTTCGAGAGCCAGTTCGGCGAAGCGCATGCGCAGAGCCTGACCGCGATGAATACGCTCGCCTACCTGCTCGAGGAGCGCAAACGGCTCGACGAGGCGGAAGCGATGTACCGGCGCGTGCTCGAGATCCAGCAACGCGCGGGCAAGGATCATCCGTCCACGCTCGCTGCGCACAACAACCTGGCCATGCTGCTCATGGAAACGCGTCGCTACGAAGCGGCGCGTGCCGAATTCGCGACGCTCGTCGCGCATGCGCGAAAAGTGGTCGGCGACGATCACGCGATGACCGCGATCTTCATGAGCAACGAGGGACTGTGCCTCTCGCGCATGGAGCGCACGCAGGAAGCGCGCGGCGTGCTGGAAACCGCACATGCACGCCTGCTCGCGCTGTTCGGTGCCGATCATGCGCGCACGCGCGCGGCCGCCGAGCGCCTCGCCGCGGTCTATATGAAACTCGGCTTGCCTGCACAGGCTGCCGCCTTGCAGGCGGAGCGGGGCGCATGACGCTTGTTCCCGTAGTGCTTGCGATTGCGAGCGTGGTCCTGACGCTCGTCTGCCTCGTGCGCTCGCGCCGCATGCGCCATCTGCTCATCGCGGAACGCGAGGCCGCGGCACGGCAATGGAGCGAGCGCGAAGCACTCGTGCGCGCACAGGCCACCGCTGCCGAACGCGAGCGCATCCACGGCGATCTGCATGACGACCTCGGTGCCAAGCTGCTCGGCATGATCCATGCGGCGCAATCACCGGCCGAGGCCGATCGCGCGCGCGCCTTGCTGCAGGATCTGCGCGACGTCGTCACGCGTTCGCGGGGCACGCCCGGCAGCCTGCTCGAAACGCTCGCGGAAATCCGCGGCGAAGCGTCGCAACGGCTGGGCGCCGCCGGCATCGGCCTGCGCTGGGAACTCGCCGGCGACCTGCCCGATCCGCTGCTCGCCACCGACCGCGTGCTGCATCTGTACCGCATCGTGCGCGAAGCGATCAGCAACGTGATCCGCCATGCGCAGGCCGGCAATGTACGCGTGCGCGTGAAGATGATCGATGAGCGCCTGTATCTCGATCTCACCGACGACGGCAGCGGCGCCGACGCGCAATCCACCGGACGCGGCAGCGGCCTTGGCAACATGCGCGAACGCGCCGCCGAGCTCGCGGGCGACATCCGCTGGGCAGCGGGCACCGAAGGCGGCATGAAGGTCCTGCTGACGATGCCGTTGCCGGAAGCGCGCGCATGAATTGCACGAGTGCCCTCGTGGTCGACGATCTCGCTTCGAGTCGCGACTGGCTGGCGCGTGCGCTGGACATCGCGTTTCCCGGCATTCGTATCGCTTTCGCCGCATCCCTGGCCGAGGCCGCGCGAAGCGAGGCGCCGCCGCTCGCGCTGATCGATCTGGGCCTGCCGGATGGTTCGGGCGTCAGTCTGATCGAGCGCCTGCATCCGCTCGGCACGCTGTGCATCGTCGCCACGGTTTTCGATGACGATGCGCATCTGTTTCCCGCCCTGCATGCCGGCGCGCAAGGTTACGTGCTGAAGGACCAGACGCCCGAGGCGCTTGCGGCGATGTTGTCGGGCATCGCCGCGGGACAACCACCGCTTTCGCCGTCGATCGCGCGCCGCCTGTTGCGGCATTTCCAGCCGTTGCCGACCTCCGTTGCGGAAGTCGCGCTGACCTCGCGCGAAACCGATGTGCTGCGATTGATCGCCAAGGGTCTGACGGTGATCGAAGCGGCCGATCTGCTCGGCTTGTCGCGGCACACGGTCGCCGGTTACCTGAAGGACATCTACCGCAAACTCGCCGTCACCTCGCGTGCGGAAGCCACGCTCGAAGCCGCACGGCTCGGGCTCGTTCCACGCATGTGATAGTGACCTTCCGTGGTCGGCGCAGCATCCAGCCGCAATCCATCGAGGTGGATCCAGGGCGTGGGATCAATCAGGTGCGCGCACCGCGTTGCCAGACGAAAGCGCCGGCTGCGGCGCATAGCGCGGCGAGCAGGGCGAGGCCGCCGCGACCCAGGGCCGGCACCTCGCGCACGATCGGCGCCGTGCCGCCGCCGACGGGCGAGGAGCCGAATCCGTCGACATACACGTAGCCGCCATGTCCACCGAGCGAGCAATCGGCCGCGATGACGGTGAGTTCGACCTGCTGGCCGATGGCACTTGCCGGCAATACCGCATCGACGTCCTGGAATTCGAGGTACTTCCAGCTGCCCGCACCATTGAGGAAATTGACCCCGGCCTGTCCCGAATAGGCGAACTGTTCGAACAGCACGCTGTTGTCCGCGAGATTTTTCACCACGACGTAGAAGTACGGTTGTTCATTCGGCGCGTGATTCGGATCATCGAGCACCGGCGCGAACGCGAAACGGATATGCGGCAACCCATCCCCGCTATCGACATCCGCCGAGGTGACCGTATCGATCTGGCGCAGCGTCGTGACCAGCGCGCCACCGCCTTCGTCGTTGAGCTTGGCCGTGTACTGGCCGACGCGCGGCAGCACGATGGTCGGCGCCAGCGGATCGCTGGTTGCCGCGACGAGCGTGGCCGGACCGGCCGCTCCGGGCGTGATCTGCACGCTCGCGCCGGTGAATGGAGGCGCGCCGATCAAGCCCGGATTGGTGCCGCCTTCGAGCGTCCAGCCGACGAATGAATTCTGTTCGAATCCGCCGTTCTGGAAGATCGCGAACGCAGGTGCGGAAATGGCGAAAAGCGCGGATGCAAGGGTCAGGCGCAAGCCTGCACGACGATCGATGGGACGTGACATGGGGATACTCCGCAAGAAGGGATTCAATAGGCGGCAATCTGCCGCGGACTGATCGCATCGCGCAGCAGGGCAGGTGGTTCGGCGCGCAGGGCGGCAGCGAGGATCGCGGCGCGTTCGGCGTCCGGCGTGTGCGGGTCGAGATCGAAAGCGAGCAATTCCGCGGCGTTCGCGCCGGCCGTGCTGATCCGCAGCAAGCGGCGCAGGCAGGGCCGGCCATCCGCGCAGGCCTGTTCGTGCACGCGACCCAGCACGTCCGCGCGCCACGCATCGATCGCGGCGCCCGAGGTGCCGGCGGCGAACACCGCGACATGATCGAAGCCGGTTGTCGCATCGATGCGGTTGCGTACCAGTTCCGGCGACGTACTCCAGGCGAGCAGGCCAAGCACGATGGCCGACGTACCCAATCCACCGGCCAGGACGCGGGCGATGCGCGTTCGCGCATGCGTGTTGAAGAACATGGTCGAATCCCC
>JBEBXZ010000120.1:0-6023 GCA_040391335.1 Dokdonella fugitiva
CATGCCGAAGAACTTGTTGCTCTTGAGGTATTCCCACATGTCCGGCGGCAGGTCCGCCAGTTCGTGGGTGATCTGCCACTCATCGATGCTTTTGCACAAGCCCTCGACCGGGCCGTCGAGGAAAGCCTGTTCCTCGACGCTGAGCCGTGGCTTCGGTTGCGCCAGCAATTCCGACCAGTCCGGCTTGCCGCTGAACAACTGGCCATCGAAACCGACGGTGCCGGCTTCGAGCGCGATCTGCTCGGTCGGCGAGAGTTGCGGCGTGATCTTGCGGTAGATCGCGAGCAGCGGCGCGCTGATGCGCGCGCGGCGGAAATCGGCAAGATTGAGGGGCAGCGCGATCGCCGCGAACACGACCAGCGGCAGCAGCACGGCCAGCCAATGGCTGCCGGCCAGCCAGCCAGCGCCGATGATCGCGACCGCGGTGGCGACCGTCCAGGCGCGCAATCCGACCCGCAGATAAGCCGCGACGACCCCGACCAGCAAGGCAGCAAGCAGAGGTATGAGTTGCAACATGACCATGACTCCTCTTCAGCGAAATCCAGGCCGCCTTCGGGCGACCGGAATTGAAACATCCACAGGCTCACTATCGCCGCGAAAACCATGAACCGCGGCCATGTGCAGCACCTTCCTACATCGCGGCTTGCGGCTCCGCCACGGGTGCCAGCGCCGCAAGGAAATCCACCACGTGGCGCGCGAACACGCTGTTCTCGTCACCCGCGACCATGTGCGTCGCCTTCGGCACTTTTACATGTCCGGCGTGGGGCACCAGCTCTAAAAATTCGGCGATCGTCGCGTCGGAGACCACATCGCTCGCCGCGCCACTGATCAGCAGCGTCGGCACGCGGATCTGTCGCGCGGCGGCGAACAGGTCCGCCTGGTGGCGCTCCGCATCCTCGCCGATCGGGCCGAGCATGCGCGGATCCCAGTGCCAGCGCAGGCGTCCGTCGCTACCCGCGACGAGCAGGCGTTGCAGGCGATCCGGCGACTTGCGCCCATCGCGCTGCGGCAGATAGCGCGCGATCTCCCCGGCAGCCTCGTCGAAGCTGGCGAACCCATCGGGATGCGCGCGCATGAAGTCGAGGATGCGCGCCACGCCAGCCGGCTCCCAGCGCGGCGTCACGTCGACCAGCACCAGCGCGCGGCAGGATGCGGGGACTTTTCCGGCCAGCGCGATGCCGACCAACCCTCCCATCGAGGCACCGACGATCACCGGCGGCGTTTCCGCCTCGGCCACGATCGCACCGAGATCGTCGATGAACTGATCGACCGAATAGGCGCCGGACTTGAGCCAATCGCTGTCGCCGTGGCCGCGCGCGTCGTAGGTGATTGAGCGCCAGCCACCCGCCGCGAGCGCCGTGGCCGTTGCACTCCAGGCGCTGCGCGTCTGTCCGAATCCATGAGCGAACACGACGGCCGGCCCTGCCGGCGGCCCGTAATCCTCGAGCGCAAGCACAACGCCATCGCCGGCACGGACAGAATGCAGGCGAGGCTGGATGGATAGAGTCGTTAGTGAAACCATACGCATCAGTATGGAGTCTTGCCCGCCCCAAATCAACGATCTCCTCATGCTGCGCAACAGCATGGGAAAGACTTCTCAATCCGGGCGTGCTACGGCACACTCGACGGATGCAGGAGCCCGCAGAAAAGCCCGAACCGCGTGGACGCCTTTGCGCCGGCGATTGGGAGAACGCAGCACTTGAGGTACTGGCCGAAGCAGGCGTCACCGCCGTGGCGGTGGAGTCGCTCGCGCGCAAGCTCGGTGTCACCAAGGGCAGCTTCTATTGGCACTTTCCGACCCGCGAGGTACTCCTCAAATCCGCGATCGACCGCTGGGAACAGCGCGATGAGGACCAGGTGATCTCGCGCGTCGAGCCGATCGCCGATCCGCGCGAGCGCCTGCGCGAACTGTTCCGGCGCGTCAGCCGGGAAGTGCAATCGCATTCGATCTATGCCGCCCTGCTGCAGGCATCGGACCAACCGCTGGTGATGCCGGTGATCGAACGCATCTCGAAGCGCCGCCTCGACCTGCTGACCCTCGCCTATCGCCAGGCCGGTTTCGAGTCGCGCACCGCGCGGCATCGCGCACGCCTCGCCTACACGGCATACACCGGATTCCTGCAACTCAACCAGCGCCACGGCATGCCGCGCATGGACCAGACCGAGTACGAGGAATATGTCGATCACGTCATCGAGACGCTGATCCCGGCTTGATTGCGCAAACATCCGCGCATCCCGCGTCCCTGCTTGCACTGGACGGCCACCCCGGTACGCCGTCCGCCACCCTGGGAACACGGAAGCTTTCGCGCTCCGGCGCTTGCGCGGTATCGAGGATGAGATCTCCCCGACGCAGCGGATCATCTTCGCTGCGCCGCGCATGGAGTCAGGGCCGATGATGAAGCATGAAGCTCTTCGGGCGACGAACGCTTCCTTCGCCAAGCGGAACGGAATAGCGAATCAAAGCGTGAGGGCATTTTCCACGTCGAGCACCTTGCGGCGGGCGAGAGCGAGACTGGCGCGTGCGCGATCAAGCACGACGTAGAAGAACAGGCCTTCCTTCTTCGCCACCGGCCGGATGATGTGGTACTGCTTGCCGAGGGTGATCAGGATGTCTTCGATGTCGTCCTTGAGATTCAGGGCTTTCATCGTCTTCATCTTGGCGCGCACCACTTCGGTGTTGCCGGCGGCGGCAACTTCCATGTCGATGCCGCTGCCGATGGAGCCGAGCAGCATGCCGCTACTGGCATCGACCACTGCGGCGGCGACGGCGCCGTCGAGCTGGAGGATTTCGTCGAGTGTTTCATTCAAGGTTGCCACGGGCATTTCTCCTGGTGGATGCATGGGATGTTGCACGGTTGAATCAAATAGCTGTTCATTCGGCGAGCCGGCGACCGATTTCCTGGCGGCAGGTGCGTACGGCCCAAAGCACCTGGCCGAGGGTGGATGCGTTGTCGCTGAGGACGGTCAGCAGCAGCTTGCGCGTGGCATGCGGGATGTCCATGAGCAGCACGCGGCCGGCGCTGGCATCGATGACGACATCACGGCAGTGGCCGACTTCGCCTTCGTCGCTGACCGCCTCGCCAAGGGCCAGCAGCGAGCTGGTCATCGCGGCAAGCTTGGCGGGCGACGCGCTACCGCGCATGCGGGCGGCGACCTCGAAGCCGTCGATGCTGGAAACCAGCACGCCGCGGATTTCGGAATGGGCTTCGATGAGGCTGTCGATCTGCTGCTGGCAGAGCGCGACGAGACCGAGGTTCAGGGCAGGAGGAGCATTCATTGCACGCGGCTTCCGGAAGGGGCGAGATCGACCAGCTCGCTGGCCTCGATCTGGTTGAACAGGATGTCGAGCAGCAGGAGCACGTCCTCGCGCCGACGCACGTCCACGGAGAGGATCGGCGCGGATACGCCGATGTCGCGGATCAAGGCATGGAACGCATCGAGTTGCGGATTCGGGTGCGACTCGCCACGTCCGATCCCGATGACGGCACGCGAATCCTGTGCAAGCTCGCGGAATGCCTGCAGGTATTCACGCAGATCGGCCAGCGGATCGGGACGGCTGTTGTCGACGAGGATGATCACGCCGAGAGCGCCGTTGCCCAGGATCTTCCACATGAAGTCGAAGCGTGATTGTCCCGGTGTTCCGTACAGGCGCAGCTTGTCGCCGCCGGCCAAAGTCACCTCGCCGTAATCCATCGCAGCGGTGGTCATCGCTTTCTGGTGCGCGGCGCGATCGGTGTTTTCCACATCGGTGCGGACTGGCGCGATTTCGCTGATCGCGGCAATGGCCGTGGTCTTGCCGGCGCCCATGCTGCCCGCGAATATCAGCTTGTATTCTCTTGGAGACATCGATCAGGACCTGCCGAAGCGGAGCGCGGTGCGACTGGCCTGGCAGACGCCGCCCTATCGGGTCTTGCGAAGCGCACCCTCGTCGCCAGCCGTATCGCGCGACGCCGGCTTGCCCCCGGCTGGACGCACTTCGATGAGATCGCACAGCGCACATGCGTTGATGAAGGCATGCGCGTCGGCCACTGGTTGCGAGCTGGCGAGCGCCAGCGCATCGACGCTGTGGGCCGCGCGGGTCAACAAGGCCGCCATGAGGAAATGTGATGGCTTGTGCTTGAGACGCCCAAAATCCGGCCATCGCCTGAGGGCGAACTCGCCATGTTCCGGCAGGCCCGGCAGCAGGTGATCGGCGGGACCATCCAGTCCCGCGCGCCACAGCAGCCAGTCGATCGTCTGCGGCTTCGCGCCGCCGGCGATCAGGCGCTGGGCCTCGGCCTCGTCCATCTGGCGGATGCGCACGTCGGCCCGCGGTCCGAGCACGATGGCGAGCGATTCGTCATCCAGCGGCGCATCGATCAGCAAGGCGCGTGCCGCCGGAATGACGTGCAGGACCACGCTGCCGACCTCGATACGATGCACCTCGCGGCTCGCGCGTTCGATCAGCTTGCCGAGGGCGAGACCGAAGCGGAACGGCTTGAACGGCGCCGAGGTTCCGGGCACAGCGATATCCGCCGCCACGTGCGGGGTCGCGGCAGCCATCGAGCGTCGCATCATGAGCAGGTTCGACACCTCGTCGAGCAGCTTGCGCAGTTCCATCGCGCGAAATGGCGCACGCAGCGCGGGTGTGCCTGCTGGCGGGTTTTCGTCCGCACGCAAAACCGGAATGAACCGGGGCGTCCCGCCATAGTCGCCCGACTTGCATACGGCCAGCGACGAAACGGTCTGCGGCGTGCACAGCGCGACGTCGACCTGCAGGTCGTCGCGGTACTGCCAGAGATCGCGCGTGTCCGTGCCGACGATGCGCAGCAGCGACTTGAGCAATAGTTCATCCCGAAGGCCGACGCCGATCGTGGTGATGCCCAGCGCGGGCCTGATGGCCGGCGCGTTCATCAGCCGCCCTCCTTGCCGGCGATCGGCGCAAGGCGCCCGTTGCACTCGCGATGCATGCTCAGGAAGTGGCTCAGTTCGCCGGACTCGTCGAACAGCGGCCAGAGCATCACCTCGTCGAGAAAGGCCGATCCGTCGCGGCGATAGCTGTTGACCAGCACCTGGCAGCCCTGGCGGCGCAGGATCGCTTCCGACAACTTGTGCACGCCCGGCTGATCCGTGTCGCGGCTCAGAAGACGCAATCCACTGCGGCCGATCGCCTGGTCGGCAGGGTATCCCGTCATCTGCTCGAAGCGACTGTTGACGTAGGCGATCGGGTACTCCGGGGCGCGTGCATCGAGAACCATCACCGCCGAGTTGAGCGCATCGAGTTCGCGGCGCAACTCCATGAAACGTTCGCGCGTCACGCCGAAGTCCACGAGATCGATGAGGGTGAGAACGCGAAAGCGATGCGTGTCGCCGTGCACGAGCGTGCGTGCCTGGATCATGAGCATCGTGACCGAGCCATCGGTCCTGCTCATGCGCACTTCCGCCGAGGTTTCCGGCGCATCGAGCGCGAACAGCTCCGATCCGGCACGCAGGGCGAGGCCGGTGGCAAGCAGATTCCGATAGTGCTGGCCGACCAGCGCATCGGCACGCGTGCCCAGCCGGGCAGCCACGTCGCCACCCAGCACGATGACCACGCCCTCCGAATCGATCACGCACAATCCGATGCGCGCGGCATCCAGTGCCGCACGCATCAGTTCGTTTTCAGCAGCACGCATCTCAAGACCCATCGAAACTCCCTGTGCAACCCGGTTGTCGGGTATCGCAATCGAGCGACATGCAAATACCGGGCTAGCCGGCCTTCCCGACACGATTGTTTGAAATTTGCACGCGCTTCCACGGAGCGCATGGTGCGGCGCGCATGCATCCGGATGCCGTGCGATGGGGCCTCATCCCGGCCCCGATCCGGGAAGGCCCAGGATTCATCGCCGACGCGCTCGAGCCTGCCGAGCATTGCCGGCATACCGGGGCATGCCACCTCGCCGGCACCAGAACGATCTTCTTCGCATGCAAGCGGCCCGCAGCAGCGCTGCCGAATGGACTCCCGAATCTCGCCACGGCCAGCGAGCCGGCTTCGAACCGGGTCA
>JBEBXZ010000121.1:0-6018 GCA_040391335.1 Dokdonella fugitiva
GAGCGCGACGCACATGCCGCGCGACGCGAGATCGATGAGGTGACCAAGGTTGCGCGCGATACGCTTTCGCAGGTGCGTCGCGCGGTGACAGGCATTCGCGCGGCGGGACTTGCGGCCGAATTGGCATCGGCCAAACTGCTGCTCGAATCCGACGGCGTGCGCTTCCGTTATGCGCTCGCGGAGTTCGCATTGCCAGCGGAAATCGAAACCGTATTCGCGCTGGTCGTGCGCGAGGCGGTCACCAACATCCAGCGCCATGCGCGCGCCAGGAGCGCACGCATCGATCTGAATGCGACCGATGAGCTGTCGATGCTGCGTATCGAAGATGATGGACGTGGCAGCGCGATGGTTCCCGGTAATGGCTTGCGTGGAATGCGCGAACGTGTGGAAACACTCGGCGGTCGCCTGCGCATCGATTCGGCAAGCGGTCGTGGCACCTGCATCGTGGCCGAATTGCCGTTGCCCGACAGGGCCGCATCGCCGATCACTTCGATGGTCGAGGACGTCGCCACCCGGTGATCCAGCGTGAGCCGGCTCGATTTGCTACTTTCGCGCTCTCTTAATCAAGCGGTTGATTTGATGATCCGGGTCATGCTGGCGGAAGACCAGGCAATGGTGCGTGGCGCCCTGAGCGCGCTGTTGGGCCTCGAGTCCGACATTGAAGTGCTTGGTGCGGCTGCCGATGGCGAGGAAGCATGGCGTGAATTGCAACGCTTGCGGCCCGATGTGCTCGTCACCGACATCGAAATGCCCGGCCTCAGTGGGCTGGAACTTGCGCAGCGCATCCAGCGCCACGCGTTGCCGATCAAGGTCGTCATCGTCACCACGTTTGCGCGTCCGGGATTTTTGCGCCGCGCGCTGGATGCGGGAGTTTCCGGCTATCTGCTCAAGGATGCGCCCGCCGAGAATCTCGCCGAGGCCTTGCGCACGGTGCATCGCGGCGGGCGTTCGATCGATCCGCAACTGGCGGTCGAGGCATGGTCGGATGCCGACCCTCTGAATGACCGTGAGCGCCAGGTGTTGCGCCTGGCCGGCGACGGCATGTCGGCCGGCGACATCGCCGCGCAGCTCAATCTGTCGCACGGCACCGTGCGCAACTATCTGTCCGAAGCGATTGGCAAGCTGGGTGTCTCCAATCGCATCGAGGCCTATCGGCTGGCGCGTCAGAAAGGCTGGCTTTGAACGCATTGCGCTTGTTCGCGAGCCTGCTCGTATTGCTCGCGTTCGCGGCCTGCACGCGTGATGTGCAGCCGTTGCCGCAGCAGGTCTATATCTGGCAGCGATCGTGGTCGCCAGCGCATGCCATTGCACTGGATCGCAGCCACGAGCTGTTCGGCGGCTTGCGCGTGCTGGCTGCACAACTGCATCCCCGCGAAGGCCTGGTCCGTGCGCGGGTCGATCTGGACATGTTGCGCGGCGACGCGCGCCCGGTGATCGTGGTGTTGCGCATCGATGGCGAATGGATGTCTGTCGATTCCACGCAGGTTTCCGCGCTGGCGGCAATGCTTGTGGCCGAATGGCGGGCGGCTGGCATCGCGGTCAAGGGACTGGAAATCGACTACGACTGCGCGACCGCGAAACTCGCCGCGTACACCGTTCTGCTGCGCGATCTGCGAGCTACCCTGCCGGTGGATCTGGGATTGTCGATCACGGTCCTGCCAACCTGGATCGGCAGCACGCAGCTCGTGGAGCTTCTCGCCGCAACCGATCACGCGGTGTTGCAAGTCCATGCCGTGGAGGCATCGAAGCGCGGTTTGTTCGATGCGAAGCGCGCGCAGCAATGGATCGATGGCTTCTCCCATGTTTCACCGGTTCCGTTCTGGGTTTCGCTGCCTGCCTACGGCGCGGCACTCGTTGAACTCGATGCGGGCCAGGTGCTTGTCGAAAGTGAAACGACGATTCCGCGCAGCGGCGAACGCATCGAGATCGGTGCCGATCCGCAGGCAGTGGCAGATCTCTTGCGCGCGCTTGAACGCTCGCCAAGACACGGACTCGCGGGCCTGGTCTGGTTTCGCCTGCCGCTGGAAGGCGACCTTCGCGTATGGAGTCTCCCGACACTCGCGGCAGTCATCGAAGATGTGCCGTTGCGGGCAGGGACCGAAGCGGGCCTGAGGCAGTCCGGTGCTGCGCAGGATCTGTTCGTGCGCAATGCAGGAACGCTCGATGCCGCATTGCCGACAGAGATCGTGGTCACCGCGCCATCCTGCGAGGCTGGCGACGCACTCGCCGGCTACACATTGGAAAGATCGGGCCAGCGTTGGCGCTTTCTGCGCAACACAAGCGCTAGACTGCCAGCCGAAGCCGAGCGCGTTGTCGGTTGGTTGCGTTGTGCACAAATAGGGGAAGGAACAATCGATGTCGTTGCCGGGGAATCCTGAAATCGCTCCGCCTGCCGCGTTCGATGACGTGGCATCGATCATTGGTATTGGTCGAGGAATGACGCGCAGCATCCGCTTGCGTGGTATCTGCGCATTGACCTTCTGCATCGCGCTGGCCTTTCCCGCGACGGCCTGCGGTCCGGATTTTCCGAATCGCCTGCTCGATGATCGCGCGGCGACTCTCGAAAACCTGCTCGAAGGCACATTCGCGTACGAAGCGGCGCATCTGATTCCGAAGCCGGATGATTCGCTGGTCGCGGTCGAGAACCGCTATTTCGGGGAAGCACCGAGGAAGAAGGCTGCCGGACCGACAGCGAGCACACGGGCAGAAAGCTTGTACACACGCGCGGCCGAGGCTTTCCACGCCGAGGACCCTGTCGCCGCGCGTGATGCCTTCATCGAAATGCTCGAACTTCCGCCGGCCGAGCTTGGCAATCGCAAACTCGATGCGATGTATTCGCTGGGCCGTGCGCAGGCGATGCTCGATGCCGATGAAGCACAGGCGGCGTTCCAGCGCGTGCGCGCGAGCGTGCTCGGCGGAACCCCGGATCCGGACGGCCTGGCCGTCGCCAGCTTCGGGGAAGAAGCACGCATTCGACTCGATGCCGGGGATTTTGTCGGCGCGATCCGCTTGTACAGTGGACAGGCCGCGCGGGGCTCGACCAGCGGCACTTCGTCGTTGCTGTTTGTCGCGCGTGACCTGTTCTCGGATGCCGACAGGATTGATGACGCAATCGACGATCCGCTCGTGCAGCGCTTGCTGGCCGCGTATCTGTTCACGCGCGGCGGTGAACTCGACGAGGAACGGGTCACGATGTTGCTGGATACCGTGCAGAAGCGCGGCTTCGATCGTCTGGAGGGAGCGGAGCAGCTCGCTGCCGATGCATATCGCAGCGGGCGATACACGATGGCGGAAAAACTTGCGGCCCGTTCCGGGCAGGCGCTTGCGTGGTGGGTGCGCGCCAAACTCGCGTTGCGGAATGGTGACGTGGCAGCCGCCAGCGCGGCGTATGCAAAAGCCGCGCAAGCCTTCCCACCCAGCGAGGATTGGGGATCCGTTCCGGCATTGGATGGCTACGGGCAATCCGGTGGCTTCAGTCCGCAATGTCGCGTGCAGGCCGAGATCGGCGTGCTGTCCCTGGGTCGCGGCGAGTATATGGCGGCGCTGGGTCATCTCTACGAAGCGGGTGCGGACTACTGGGAGGACACGGCCTATGTCGCGGAACGCGTCTTGACCATCGACGAACTGCGGGCCTTCGTCGATGCGCGTGCACCGGCTGCAACCGACAATGCGTCAGCGAGCGAGCAACCGACCAGCACGGGCGTGAACCTCCGCAGCTTGCTGGCGCGGCGCATGTTGCGCTCGGGGCGCGGTGACGAGGCAATCACTTATTTCGATGATGCCGAACTGGCCGGGAAAGCGCAGCGTTACGCATCCGCGCGCAAGGCGATGGAGCAGGGTGGGCGCATCGAGCGTGCCGAGGCGGGATTTGTCGCCGCGAAGCTGGCGCGCATGGAAGGCATGCAACTACTCGGGTTCGAGCTCGATCCTGATTATTACGTATATGGCGGAAGCTACGATCTTGCGACGCCCGGACATTACGACGAGAAATTTGAATGGGTGGTCGAACCGCGCAGGGACGTCGCGCTTCCCGAGCGCTACGTCGGCAAGGACGAAGCAGCGCGACTCGCTGCGAGCCGCGCCGATCCGCTTGAGCGGTTCCACTATCGGCATGCCGCCGTCGATCTCGCTTCGCGTGCGGCCGATCTGCTGCCGACGCGTTCGCAGGCATATGCCGCGGTGTTGTGCGCGGCAACCGGCTGGATCAACGACACCGATCATGCGCGCGGTGAAGCGCTGTGGTTGCGTTACGTGAAGGACGGCGCCTACGTGCCGTGGGCAGCTGATTTCGGTAATCAATGCGCCGAACCGGATTTCCCTGCTGCCGCGAAACGCCTGCGCTTCGAGCAGATTGCCGCGATCAAGCGAACCCTGCGCGTAGCAGCGCCCTACGTGCTTGGCGTGGCCGTGATATCAGCGGCGTTGCTGGCGTGGCTGTTCACGCGACACCGACGCACCAGGGTGGTGGCCGGCAATCGCTGATTCCGCAAATTTTCCGTCGTCCCGGCGAAGGCCGCGACCCTGTGCCCGCAAGGCGTGAATTCGCTGGATGCCAGGCACTTTTCATTCGTCCGCGGTTTTCGGGAGCCATCAGGATGATCGGATGATGCTGTCCGAGGCGGAAGCCTGAGTCACTGGGTCCCGGCCTTCGCCGGGACGGCGAGCGGGGCGCGCAGCGGATGGAACGCTTCGTAGCGCCTGACAAAGTGGCTGTGGCGCGTTTGACGATGTGGCGTGTATCTGCCGGCTTCGTGAGAAAAGTCCGGCGAGGACCTACAATGCGCACCCGCCCTTGTGTCCCAGCGTCTTGAAGAAGTCCGATTTCCATTTCGATCTGCCGGCTGAGTTGATTGCGCAGGCACCGCTCGATCAGCGTTCGGTGAGTCGCCTGCTCGTGCTCGATGCAGCCGCAAAAAGCGTGTCCGATCGTCACTTGCGAGAACTGCCGGGTTTGTTGCGCGCGGGCGATCTGCTTGTCTTCAACGATACCCGCGTGTTGCCGGCGCGCCTGTTTGGTCGAAAAGCCTCCGGTGGTGCCGTCGAGATCCTCGTCGAGCGCGTGACCGGAACGCATGAGGCGACCGTGCAGCTTGGCGTGAGCAAGAAGCCGAAGGAAGGTTCGGCGATCGAACTCGCGGATGGTTCGCTGGCGCGCGTGCTCGGGCGGGATGGCGAGTTTTTCCGCCTGCGTTTCGAAGCCGATGAGCCGCTGGAAAAGGTGTTGTTGCGCCTGGGGCGCATACCTTTGCCGCCCTATATCACGCGGGAGCCAGGTGCCGAGGATAGCGAGCGCTACCAGACCGTATTCGCGCGCGAGCCGGGCGCGGTCGCCGCACCAACCGCCGGTCTGCATTTCGATGAGGCCTTGCTTGCGCAGCTTGCGGCGGCGGGCATCGGATCCGCACATGTCACCCTGCATGTCGGTGCCGGCACGTTCCAGCCGATGCGTGCGGAGAAGCTTGAAGACCACGTCATGCATCGCGAGTGGCTCAATGTCGGCGCCGAGCTGGTCGAGAAGATCCGCCACACCCGCGAAAATGGCGGGCGCGTAATCGCGGTCGGCACGACGGTGGTGCGCGCGCTCGAAAGCGCGACGCGCGACGGTGTGCTCGAGCCTTTCGCTGGCGAGACGCAGATCTTCTTCTTTCGGGGCTATCGGTTCAGCAGCGTGGTTGGCCTGTTGACCAATTTCCATCTGCCGAAATCGACGCTGCTGATGCTGGTCTCGGCTTTCGCTGGCAAGGAATTCATCCTCGATGCGTACCGGCATGCCGTTGCGCAGCGTTATCGATTCTTCTCGTATGGTGACGCCATGCTGATCCTGCCGACGACGGACCTGATGGCACGCAATCGCGCGGAATCCTGATCGCGTTCGCAAGCGACGCTTTTCTTTCCACAATCCAGAATCCGAACAATGGAATTTTCCCTCATCAAGCAGGATGGCAACGCGCGGCGTGGCCAGTTGCGCTTTGCGCGTGGCACGATCGAAACGCCGGCCTTCATGCCTGTCGGAACCTA
>JBEBXZ010000122.1:0-6007 GCA_040391335.1 Dokdonella fugitiva
CCATGGCGAGGCGCGTTCGAAACCGTCTGGTTCACGCAGCAGCAAACGCAGCAGCTATACGTCCGCATCCAGAACGGTGCGCTGCACGCGGACGTCGGTTTCTTGGGCATGCATGTGCAACACGTCATCGATACGTTGGTGGCCCGGCGGCGTCATGGCGAATGCGTAGCTCGCATCGCCTTCGAGAATCGCCACGCTTTCCGGTTCGTCCACATGCGTGCCATCGGAATACGGGACGTCGAAGCCATCGCGCAGGATGACGAGGATATCGGTGTCGGTCACGGATTCCGGCGTCGCACCGGCGACCGTGACCGTGAAGCTCGCATCGGGCTCGGGTGTATCGCCGAGCACCGGCGCGCGCACCAGCCAACTCACGCTGCGATCGGGTGGCAAGGTCACCGTATCGATCAACGTACCTGTTCCGGTCGCCGTGCAGCTTGCGCCGCTTCCGGCACCGAAGCACTGCCATTGCGCGAATGCCCTGTCGAACGCCGGCGAAAGCGCACTCGATACGTCCACGTTCGATGCCGTGCCGTCGCCGTCGTTGCGCAGCGTGACCACGTAATCGGCGATGCGTCCGTAGCGCAGGTAATCGCGATCATTGTCGAGCGTGAGCACGAGATGCGGCGCCGGAGCCTGGCAGGTCACCGCGACATCGGTGATGTCCGCGTTGGTCACGGTGCCGCTGCCCTGTGCGATCGAACACGCTTGCGTGGGCTGGCTCGGTGGCGTCGCGACTGTCACGGCGTAGGTGTTGCCGGAGGCGATCGCCGTCGGGAAGACAAATGCGCCATCGCCGCTGATCGGCAGGCTCTCGCCGTCGAGTTGCAGGATGAGCCCGCTGCCGAGCAGGCCGGAAACGGTGCCGCCGATCGTGTAGGCATTGGTCGTGCAGTTGACCGCGATGCTGGTCACGTTGGCGTCATCGATCGTGCCGCTGCCGTTCGTGATCGCGCAGGTCTGCGTCGGCTGGCTCGGGGAACCGGCGATCGTCACTGCATAACCGTCGCCATGGTGGAGCACGGTGTCGAACGTGAATGCGCCATCGCTCGCGATCGCCAATGTTTCGCCAGCGTTGAGCTGCAGCAGGAGTCCACTGCCGGCAAGTCCGTTGACCTGTCCACCGACCGAGTGCGCATCGAACGCGAAGCTCGCGAGCACCATGCAATCGGTGTCGAGCGGTGAAATCGTATAGGTGTTGCTGGCAAGCACACCGATCGCAGCACCACCGGGACCACAGATGTCCAGGATGCTTTCGAGATGCGCGTGCGCATCGGGCGTGAGATCCAGCACCACACTGGCGGCCGTTGGCTCGATGGCATAGCCGGCAATGCAGTGCTCGCCCTCTTCATCGCAGGCGACGATACCGTCGCTGGCTGGCGCCGAACCCGCTACCGCGTCCGCCGTCACGGAGCCGGGGCCACTGACGCCGACGACGAACTGCATCTGGCGCAGTTCGACCGCGCCGATATCGCAGGCCGGGCCTTGCGGACGCGTGACCCCGCGCTGGTCGACGTCATACGGCGTCGTTCCGCAGCTCGCCGGGTCGCCGGCATCAAGCGCCGAACTGCCGATACCCGGCAACATCGTCGGCGCCGCGCCGCCGTTGTCCTGCAACACGCCGAGCAGCGGATCTGCGGAAACCACATCCTGGCAGGTGATTTGACCGCCGGGGCAGCCTCCGCGCATCACGGCGCCACGGATCTCCGCCGTGCCATCGGCGGTGAGGAAGCCGACTTCCGGCATTCCTGTCGTGTCCCAGAAGATGGTGCTATCGATAGCTATGAACGCCGAAGCGCTCTCACCGGCTGCGGAGAAGATCGCCGAAGCGTAAGCCGCCTGCGACTGGTTGCCTGCGAACGTGACGTTGCGCAGGACCGGCCTGGTGACACCACCACTGAGGGTCGCCTGGTTGAAGATCGTGCCGGTCTCGGCGAGGTTGCCGCTGAAGGTGACGTTCTCCAGCACGGGGCTGGCTTCTCCACCGAAGCCATAGTTGTGGATCGCACTTCCCGTCACCGTGGCGCGATTGCCGCTGAAGGTGACCGCGCGCAGCAGCGGATTGCTGCGGCCGCCATTCTCTCCGCGCAGGAATATCGCGCCACCGGCTTCGGCCTGGTTTCCGGCAAGCCACAAGCGCGAGAGCAGCGGACTGCAGGAGCGCCCGGCGGCGTTGCCGTCGCAATACAGGGCACCGGCAACCGTCCGGCTGACGATTCCCGCGCTGCCCATGCCGCTGCTGATGGCGAAGCCATCGAGGACGGTATCCGTTTCGATCGAACCGGCCGCGGTCGTGCCATCGATGCGCACGAGCGTGTAGGTATTGTTGCCGATCGCATCGGAGTAACTCCGTGTCACGCCATCGGCGTCGGTCGTGTCGTTGCCGTCGAGGTCGCCCGACAATACCGTGCGGTTCGCACCGGGGTCGGCCTGCGCGGTGCTGGTTTCGGTGCCGAGGAAACCGCCGTGGACCTTGAGGCCCGGACGGATCGAGAAGCTGATCGTGCGGTCCGTTCCCGCGGTCGGCTTGTATACGCCCCTGGCCACCCAGACCTCGTTGCAGCTTGCTTCGCGCAGCGCGGATTGCAGGTCGATATAGGCATCGGCCCAACTGAAGCCATCGTTGCTGCCGCTGGCAGCGGCATTCACATGGCAGGTATGCGGCAGTGCCACTTCAACGGCACCGATGTCGCAGCCCGCGCCCTGCGGGCGAGGCACGCCGCGCTGGTCGGTGGCGGGACACGCGGCGCTGTCGCCGGTATCGATCGCGGCGCTGCCGGTGCCTGGCAGCATCGTCTGCCCAAAACCGCCGTTGTCGGCCAGCGCGCCGAGCAGCGGGTCCGCATCCTGTACGTCGGTGCAGGTCGCGGTGGCCGGGCAGCCGCCCTGCACGATACTGGCGGAGATCGTCGGCTGCGCGCCGCCGGTGTTGTAGAAGCCGGGCATCGCGTTGGCCTGATTGCCCCAGAAGATCGCATTGGTGATGGTCGGCTTGGCGCCGGCGCCCTGGTTGACCATCGCGCCGCCGAAGTGGTTGGCGCCATTCGCCGTGTTGCCGTTGAAGGTCACATTGGTCAGCGCTATCGCGCTGGTGCCGCCGACCCCCGCGTTGTAGATCGCGCCGCCGTTGCCGATGCTCGTGCCGATGCTGGCATCGTTGCCCTGGAAGGTCGCATTGACGATGACCGCGTTTGCCGTGCCGCCCTGGCTTCCGCTCGAGTTGTAGATTGCGCCGCCTTGATCGGCCTTGTTGGCGCTGAACGTCGCGCGCTCGATGCTCGGGCTGGCGATGCCGTTCAATTCGGCCCACACATAGATCGCACCGCCCTGTCTCGTCGCGGTGTTGCCGCTGAACACGACGTCGCCGAGATTCGGGCTGGCTCTGCCGAACCCGTCCGCGCGCAACGCGAGCGCCGCCCCGTAGGTTGCCGAGTTGGCGACAAAGCGCAGATGCGCCAGCGTAGGATCACAACTGCGCCCACTGAGGTTGCCGTTGCAGTACAGGCCTGCACCCATGTTGTCCGGGAAGCCCGCGCTGGCATTGCCATCGCGGATCGTGAAGCCGTCGAGCACGGTGCTTGCGGTGATCGTGCCGGCCGCGGTGGTGCCGTCCATCCTGACCACGTGGTAGCTGTTGTCGCTGATGTCGCCCGGCGTGCCGATGTCACCGGACAGCATGGTCATATGGACGGCCGGATCACGCGCTTCGCGCACGTTCTCGACGCCGGCAAACCCGCCGTAGACAGCGCTGCCGGGGCGCACGACGAAACTGTCGCTGCGCGCCGTACCCGGCACGTAGCTGCCGGCCGCGGCCCAGACCTCGCTGCAGGCTGTCGAGCGCAGCGCCGATTGCAGATCGGTATAGGCATCCGTCCAGTTCGTGCCGTCATTTGCGCCGATTGCATCCGCTTTCACGAAACAGGCCGCTTGCGCGCTGCCCCCGATTGCGAACGACAGAAGTGCGATGCAGCGTATCCGGGTGACTCGGTGCCGGGCCATGGCATTTCTCCCCTGTGGGCTTGAGTGATGCCTCCATACGCGCAGAAGAGAAGCCTCGCGGATCATTGGTCGCGATTTTCACGTCGTCACCCGCGTTCAGGACCTGTGTTCGGCTCAAGACCCGGATTGCAGGGCAAGCGCAACTCGATGGCCGCCGAACGGCCCGCTGCTAGACTTGCGCATTGCATTCCCGTGAGGTCGAGCATGGCTGTTCCCGACGACAAGACGACAAAGACTCCCGCGGTCGATCGCGCGCAGGCCGAGGAAGCGGTGCGCACCCATCTGCGCTGGGCCGGCGAGGACCCCGCGCGCGAAGGTCTGCTGGATACGCCCAAGCGCGTCGTTGATGCCTATGGCGACTGGTTTTCCGGCTATGCGACGGATCCGGCGGATTACCTGCGCCGCACGTTCGAGGAAGTGGCCGGCTACGACGAACTGATCGTGCTGCGCGACATCGAGTTCGAATCGTATTGCGAACACCACATGGCGCCGATCATCGGTCGCGCGCACATCGGCTATCTGCCGACCGACAAGGTGGTCGGCATCAGCAAGCTCGCGCGCGTGCTCGATGGCTATGCGCGGCGTTTCCAGGTGCAGGAAAAACTCACCGCGCAGATCGCGCATTGCATCGACGACGTGCTCAAGCCACGCGGCGTCGGCGTCGTCATCGATGCCGTGCACCAGTGCATGACCACGCGTGGCGTGCACAAGCGCGGCGTGTCGATGATCACCAGCCAGATGCTCGGCAGCTTTCGCGAGGATGCGCGCACGCGCGCCGAGTTCCTGCGCTTCATCGACATCGACACGCGTCGCTGAGCGTCACCCGATCCTTCCGCGACCTCATGCGTGCGGTTTGCGCGCGGGGTAGTTCGGCCTTCGCGAAACGCGTAAAGCAAGGCACTGGGTGCCGCCCTGCGCCTGGACGGGGGTGCGGGTTGCGCGGAATCGCGTCCTGGATCCGCGCAGCGCCGGAGACTGAGTGCGCGAGGTTCGAAGCGCAAACCATCACGGCGGGCGTGCGTACTGAAACAAGTGCCATCCCGACGCAAGCCGGAATGCATGCCGGGCGCTGCGATCCTGCGACGCATCCCGGCCTGCCTTCGTGCGCAATCGTGTATCGTCCCCGCCGCGCCACTTCCCAATGATTCCCGCTCTATGACCGACCACCTCCCAGTTGTCCCGGTACGCCGCGCCGCGGTGGTCTTCATCTTCATCACCGTGATGCTCGACATGCTCGCGTTCGGCATCATCATTCCGGTGTTTCCGCATCTCGTGCAGGCGATGACCGGGGGCGACATCGGCAATGCCGCGAAATGGACCGGCATCATGGGCGCGCTGTTCGGGCTCATGCAGTTCATCTTTTCGCCGATCCAGGGAGCCTTGTCCGACCGTTTCGGGCGACGCCCGGTGAGCCGCGCTTCGAACTTCGCGCTCGGCATCGACTTCATCGTCATGGCGCTCGCGCAGACGCTGCCGTTCCTGTTCATCGGACGCATCGTCTCGGGTATCGCGAGCGCGAGTTTCTCGACAGCGAACGCCTACATCGCCGATGTCACGTCGAAGGAAAAGCGTGCCGCCGCGTTCGGCATGATGGGTGGCGCGTTCGGCATCGGCTTCATCGTCGGTCCGGCGCTTGGCGGCTTCCTCGGCGACATCTCGGTGCGCCTGCCATTCTGGGCTGCTGCCGTGCTGGCGCTCGCGAATTTTCTCTACGGCTGGTTTGTCCTGCCCGAATCGCTGCCTGCCGAACGGCGCAGTGAGCGGTTCGAGTTCCGCACCGCGAATCCGCTCGGTTCCCTGCACATGCTGCGCCGACATCCGCAGGTGATGGCTCTCGCGGTCGTGATCTTCCTCGTCACGCTGGCCCAGTTCTCGCTCAACTCGACCTTCGTGTTGTACGCCGACTACCGCTACGGCTGGGGCGCGCAGGAAGTCGGCTTCACGCTCGGCCTGGTCGGCGTGTGCAGCGCGCTGGTGCAGGCCGGCCTGGTACGCCGCGTGGTGCCGA
>JBEBXZ010000123.1:0-5996 GCA_040391335.1 Dokdonella fugitiva
AGGAACAGGATGCGCTCGATGAGCTTGTCCGCGTGCTTCATCTCGTCGATCGACTCCTTGTACTCGTGCTCGGCGAGTTCCTTGAAGCCCCAGTGCTTGTACATGCGGTAATGCAGGAAGTACTGGTTGATCGCCGTCAGCTCGTTGTAGAGCGACTTGTTGAGATGCTCGATAACCTTCACGTCGCCTTTCATGCGTGCGTTCTCCGTCGATGGTCTGCCATGCCGCAGGCGCGGCGAACGGCGCGACTATAGCGCGCGGCAAAAACCCACGGAGTAACGCGAATCGCACGCATTAGGGCGTGCAATCAGGGGCTGGTCAGGCGGCGATCGCGAGTGCCAGCGGAAACGAGCGGACCGGGCGCGCACGCGCCTCGTGCAGGATTTCCTGAGCCAGGTCGGCACAACTGCCGCAACCGCCGGCGCAACCGGTGCGCAGGGTCAGTTCATCGAGCGTCGAGACGCCGCGCGAAGCGGCCTCGCGAATCGCACGATCGGTGACGGCATTGCAGATACACACGTACATCGCCAGGGACCTCAAGGGTTACCGGCGGCTATTCAATTGCAAATACGAATGATTTTCAACAAAAGACGCATTCAATCAGGGCGCGGTCGACAAGCAGGACCGGGAATCACCCGGCACACCACCCTGCGCGGGAGACACCTGCAGCTCGAAATGGCAGAGCGCCTGCGCTTTCGGCAGCAGATGGCGCAGCGCCTGCTCGTAGACCCGTCGTTTGAAAGACACCACATGCAGGCTCGGATACCAGAAGTCGACCCAGCGGAACAGATCGAATTCCGGGCGCTCGTTCGCATCCAGGCGGAAATGTTCCTCCTCGCCCTTGAAGCGCAGCAGGAACCAGACCTGCTTCTGGCCGACACAGGTCGGACGATCATTGCGCCGCACGTAGCGGTTCGGCAGCCGATAACGCAGCCAGCCCGGTGTCGCGCCGAGCACCTCGACGTGCTCCTCACGCAGGCCGGTTTCTTCCTCGAGCTCGCGATACATCGCCTCGATCGGCGTCTCGTCGCTGCGCATGCCACCCTGCGGAAACTGCCAGCCATCCCGAGCCACGCGGCGCGCCCAGAAAACGCGGCCATCATCCCGAATCAGGATGATGCCTACGTTGGGGCGATAGCCATCGGGATCGATCACGGTGACGCTCCTTGAGTATCGGTGCCCACATCGCGCGAACCCACGATCGTCGTGCGCTCACGGCAGGCATCGAACTGCCTGCAGGCGGTGCTTCGTTCGATTCTTCCACAGCGCCAATCACCGCGGCAAGTCGTCGCGCCTTGGCAACTCCCTGAGTGGACTATGAATACTGGCTGCGAACGAGACGAAAGCGGCTTCGAACCACCGCGGCAGGCGACGATCCGGCGCCCGGTACCGAGCAGTGCGACTCCAGGGCCGGCGCCGACAAGCACCAAGGCACTCTGTGGCCAGCGCCGTCCCTACCGAATCGGCCACGGCGCCGATGGCGATGGAAGCAGCACAGCTCCACGCAACAACCCTTGCCGTCTCCGCGGAGCGGCTCACCCATGTTGCGACAGCGTGCTCGAGTTGCGGCAGGCGCTCGCCCATGAAGCTGGCGTCGTGTGCGGCCAGCCCACGGGGCATGCCGAAGGGAGGCGGACGCGACGGATGCCATGTCGCAAAACCGCGCTGACCGGCGTTTCCCGCCACGTCCGCAATCCACGACGCAACCACGAGCAGGCCAGCCATGACCCACGACGTGCACTTCCCCACGATGCTGCTGCGGTATCTCCCGGCGTTGCTGCTGTTCATTCCCGCGCTTGCCGGCGCGGCGGTCTTCACCGTTGGCTCACCATCCGGCCCTGGGCAACCCTGTACGCACGGCACGATCCAGTCCGCCATCGACGCCGCCAACAATTCCGCCGGTGCAGACACGATCCTTCTGACGCGCTCGCTGACCTACCAGCCGGAAGCGAACACGATCAATACCAGCCAGGAGTTGACGATCACAGGCGGTTACGCCACCTGCACCTCGGATTTCGACGGCACTCCTACCGTCGTCAGCGGCGCGGGCGGCGCGCCGGCGCCGGTGTTCACCATCAACGCGCCCACAGGAGCATTGATCCGCTTGCGCCGCCTGGCCATCAGCGGCGGCGATGTAGCCAACGACGGACTCGGCGGCGGCATCCGCTTCTCGGGCGACGGCACTCTGGAAATCAGCGACAGCTCGATCACCAACAATGTCGCCGGCTACGGCGGCGGGATTTCCGCCAGCGGCACCGGGGCCAATGCGAAGCTGGTGATCAAGGCGAACGTTGTGGTGGTCAACAACACCGCACGCTACGGCGGCGGCGGCGTGTACGCGCACGAGATCGAAATGACGATGCGCGAACCGGGCAGCACCTTGTTCGGCAACACGGCCACCGGCGTGAGCGGAAGCGCGGGTTTCGGCGGTGGCCTGTACCTGCATGCCAGCCACAGGAATACGACCGCCTGGATAGGCGGCAACGGCGCCAACAACGTCGGCACAATCGTGGGGAACTCGGCGCGCTACGGCGGTGGCGTGGCCCTGGCCGGCTACAACGACGACCTCGGGACGGTCCAGAGAATCGTGCTGCACCTGTTCACCACCGACTACACCCATCGCGGCCGGATCGCCGACAACCGCGCCTCGGTGGCCGGTGGCGGCCTCTTCGTGGAAGGCGACGATGGCGCGTTCGACGGTCAGATCCAGGCTTACGCAAATCTCTGGAATGCCGATCTCATCGGCAACAGCGCGCCGAGCGGCGCGGCGGTCCAACTGGCAGGCGACGGCGACGCCCATTTCCGCATCAATAGCCCCGAGCCACCCTTCTCCTGGCCCGGTGGCGCCGCGGCCTGCGCCCAGGGCCAGGCATGCGGAGCCATTGTGGACAATGACACGTGGGATGGCAGCAGCTACACCAATGGCGCGATCATCCGCGGCAGTGCGGATTACTCCGGTATCCGCATCAATGCAGGAGCGGCACCTCCGGCAGGCGGCGTCCGCATCGAAGGCAACAAGGGAGGGTATGTGATTCTCACCAGCGATGGCCACACCGCCATCAGGAATGCCCTCGTCGCCTCCAATGATCTCAGCCAGGAACTGATCCAGACCTTCGATGACATGGAGATCAAGGACAGCACCATCGCCAGCAACGCCATCGGCGTGAATCGCGTGCTGTCCACCAACAGCGCGAACCTCACGATCCACCGCTCCCTGCTCTGGCAACCCGGCCGCACCCTGCTCAACCGCAGCGGCGGCACGCTGGATTCGGTCGACAACATGGTCAGTGAAATCGCCTCGTTCGGCGGCAACTTCAACGGGGCAATTGTCGCCAACCAGCTCTTCGTCGACCCCGAACACGGCGACTTCAGCCTGCGCGCAGGCTCGCCCGCCATCGACATGGCTCCCGCCATTGCCGGCGACGACCGCGACCTGCTCGGCAACCCGCGCGACCAGGATCTGCCCATCACCGACAGCGACAACGGCACACGCGACATCGGTGCCTTCGAGCGGCAATCCCTGCAACCGATGGTGCTGAACGACGATTTCGATGCTCCGGACCTGCGGCTCTGGAATCCGAATCCGCTGCTGCCCAACGTCGCCACGCGCGACGCAACGCAGAATGCCAGCGGCCTGCCCGGTTCGGGATCGGCACACATCACCCGCACCAACCCGGCCTTCGGGCAGGAAACGCGCGGCCTCTCGCAATGCATCCATTTGCCCGGCCCGGCCATCTATGCCCTCAATGGATGGGGACGCGGCACCGGCAACGGGATCGTCCTCGGCGACCAGGCGAGGCTCGTATGGGAGTACCGCCGCAATGGCGGCGAGAATTGCACCGGCGCGCCGGACGCATCCGGCTGGCACGTGCTCTCCAACAGCGGCAACTGGAGCAGGCCCGCCCAGCCGGCCCTCATCGATATCTCCGAAGCCAACTGGGGCGGCTCGCCTTCGATCACGATCGCGCTGGTCGCCGTGGAACAAGGCGCCTCCGGAACCAACGCCACCCACGCCTGGTTCGATGGCATCGCGCTCGACATCAACGGCCTTGACCGGATCTTCGCCAACGGCTTCGAACACTGAGGTCCCCTGCCTTGAACGGCCTTCTCCTCCGGCACGTTGGAGAAGACTCCACGATGGGGGCGGGAGCATACTTTTCGCCTCTGGAAACCGTGGTGCGTGCCATCCCCATCGATCCCCAGCGTCGAGAAAGCACCCATGAACCCATCCACTCCGCGCACCGCCGCCATTGCCGTCGCTCTCGCCAGCCTGGCGGCCGCCATTGCCCTGGAACAGGGAGAAGCATCCTCCACCCCGGCGGTCTTCGACCCACTGCTGGATTTTCCCGGCGCGGTCTGCACGCCGGCCACGAGAGGCCGCCCACGCCTGCTGGAAACGCTGGTGCTGGCGCAGGCCGAGACGAAGCCGTTCCCGCCGCAACCGATGAGGGCCGAGGGCGGCACGCCACCGCTCTACGACAACCTGGGCTCCTTGAGCCTCGAGGCAGGCACGAAGAACGCGAAGGCGCAGGCGTATTTCGATCAAGGCCTGCGCTGGGCGTTCGCGTTCAACCACGCCGAGGCGCAACGCGCGTTCCGTGCCGCGCAGAGGGAGGATCCGGCGTTCGCGCTGGCGCATTGGGGCGAAGCCTTCGTGCTCGGACCGAACATCAACGCGCCGATGCTGCCCGAGGCGGTGGCTCCGGCGTGGACCGCGCTCGAGAAAGCGGTGGAGCTCGCGCCTGCCGCGCCCGCAAAGGATCGCGCCCTGATCGAGGCCCTGCAAAAGCGCTATTCCCCCGATCCCGGCGCCGACCGTGCTTCGTTTGACGCCGCTTTCGCCGACGCAATGAAGGAAGCGGCCTCGCGCTTTCCCCATGACGACACCGTCGCCACGCTCTACGCCGAATCGGTGATGGACACGCAGCCGTGGGACTACTGGGAGGCGGCCGGCACGAAACCAAAGGGCCGCGCCTCTGAAATATTCGCCACACTGGAAAAAGTACTGGAACGCAATCCCGAACACCCGGGTGCGATCCATCTCTACATCCACGCGGTTGAATCCTCGGCGACCCCCGAGCGCGGCCTGCCCCATGCGCGCAGGCTCGCTGCGCTGATGCCCGGCGCGGGCCACATCGTGCACATGCCCGCCCACATCTACTACCGCACGGGACAGTTCCGGGAATCGCTCGAAATCAACAAGCGCGCCATGGCCGCCGACGAGGCCTATTTCAGAACCTCGCCATCCGACCCGATGTACAAGTCGGCCTATTACCCGCACAACATCCATTTCGTCCTGTTTTCCGCGCAGATGGGCGGTGATGGCGAAACGGCCATCGATGCCGCCGGAAAGCTCGATGCTTCGCTCGCCAACGAGACGGTCGCGCGTTATCCGCTGCTGGAACCGATAAAGGCCGCGCCTTATCTCGCGCATGCGCTTTTCAGCACGCCCGATACCGTCCTGGCCTTGAAGGCGCCGCCGGAAAACCAGGTGCTGGTGTCGGCGCTGGCGCACTATTCGCGCGCGCTCGGTTACGCCGCAAGGAAGGACACCGAAGGCGCCACGCGCGAGATCGATGCCATTGCAACGCTGGAAAACACCGCCGATTTCAAGCCGTACGCGGACTGGTACGTCCCCGGCAAGGAGATCGTGCAGACCGCACGCCTGGTCGCCGGCGCGCGACTGGCCGACGCCCTGGGCAACCTCGACGCCGCCGCGAAGGCCTACCAGGAGGCCATCGCGGTGGAGGACTCGCTTTCCTACATGGAACCGCCGTACTGGTACTACCCCATCCGCCAGTCACTGGGTTCCGTCTACCTGCGCCAAGGCAAACCCGACGCCGCCGAGCAGGTGCTGCGCGAATCGCTGCTGCGCGTACGCGGCAATGGCTGGGCGCTGGCCGGACTGACGGAGGTCTACAAGCGCTCCGGCGACGCAGCCGCGGAACAGTCCGCACGACAAGCCTGGGAACGCGCATGGCTCGGCAAGACCGCAC
>JBEBXZ010000124.1:0-5985 GCA_040391335.1 Dokdonella fugitiva
AGGCACCGGCCACTTGTCGCCGTCAGTGTGCTCGCCAACCGGGTATCCACGATGTCATCAGTAACAAGAATCCTTCGCAGGATGCGTTCGTTCGTCGTGGACGCGGCACATCCGCGTGTAGAGCCAATTGAAGACGAAGCCCCATTGCGCGCCGAATTGTTCAGCGCCGACCAGATGGAAGATCACGGTTTCGCACTCGCGCGATTCCACCGCGTCCAGGCGGGCGCCGGCCGGAACGACCTGCTGCTGCGTCTCGACCAGAATGAAAGCGTCCTCGTGGCGACCCGCGCGCTGCTGGCCGAGGCGATCATCGGGCAGCGGCGCGTCACCCCGGCCAGCGAGTGGCTGCTCGACAACTACTATCTGGTCGATGAGAACCTGCGCACCGCGCGCCGGCATTTTCCAAAAAGCTACAGCTGGCAACTGCCGCGCCTGGCCAACGGCGCTTCGAGCGGATTGCCGCGCATCTACGATATCGCGCTCAATGCGATCTTCCATGGAGATGGCCGTTTCGACCAGGAAAACCTGCAGCGCTTCGTCGCCGCCTACCAGCGCGTGGCAGTGCTCAGCCTGGGCGAACTCTGGGCGATCCCCATCATGTTGCGGCTGGCCCTGATCGAGAACCTTCGGCAAGTCGCCACGCGCCTTGCGCTGGACCGCCGCCATCGCGACCTCGCTGCGCGATGGGCGGACGCGATCGCGAACGTGGTGGCGACCGACCCGAAGAACCTGATCCTCGTCGTTGCCGACATGGCGCGATCCGAGCCGCCCGTCAGCGGCTCCTTCGTGGCGGAACTGACGCAGCGTCTCAAGGAACTGAGCGTGCCTATGGACATGCCCCTGTAGTGGCTGGAACAACGCCTTGCACACGCGGGAGTCTCCATCGAGCAACTGGTGCAATCGGAAAACCAGCAGCAAGCCGCCGACCAGATCTCGATCAGCAACAGCGTCGGCAGCCTGCGCCTGCTGCATACGATCGACTGGCGCGGATTCGTCGAGCACCTGAGCCGGACGGAGGCCGTCCTTGCGACGGATCCGGTGGCCATCTACCCGCAGATGGATTTCGCCACGCGCGACGCCTACCGGCATGTCGTCGAGCGGCTCGCCCGTCGTGCACGCAATGCCGAAGACGCAGTCGCTCATCTTGCCGTGGACCTGGCGGGCGAGGCGCAGGCTTCCGGCCAGCCGGCCGCACGTGCGCACGTGGGCTATTACCTGGTCGACAAGGGACTGGCATCGCTCGAACAGAAGCTGGGCCTGCGCAAGACCCGGCAACCGATGTCACTGGCGATATACATCGCACTGATCGTCCTGCTGAGCGTGGTCTTCACCAGCGGGCCCGCGTGGCTGCTGTGGCGGACACAGCATTCGCCGATCCTCATCGCGACGACGATCGTGTTCATGCTCGTCGCCACCAGCCAGCTCGCGTTGCAGGCGACGCACTGGCTTGCGGTGATGCTGAGCCAGCCGCGCGCGCTGCCGCGCATGGACTATTCGTCGGGCATTCCGGAATTCGCGAAAACCGCCGTCGTGGTGCCGACGATGCTCGGCAGCCGGCGAGCGGCACGGCAGGAAGTCGAGGATATCGAGATCCGCTATCTGGCGAATCGCGACGCGAATCTCCGTTTCGTATTGCTGGGCGATTTTCCCGACGCGCCGAGCGAGCAATTGCCGGGCGACGAGGCGATTCTCGCCGAGGCCGCAGCCGGTATCGAACGACTCAATCGGCGCTATGCAGCAAGCGGCAAGTCCGTCTTTTTCCTGCTGCATCGGCCGCGCCGATGGAACGCGTGCGAAGCGGCCTGGATCGGTGAGGAACGCAAGCGGGGAAAGATCAGCGATCTGAACGCGCTGCTGCGCGGCGGTGACGAAACGAACTTCCTGCGCATCGTCGGCGATATCGCCGATTTGCGCGGCGCGCGCTACGTCATCACGCTGGATTCCGATACCGAGTTGCCGCGCGGAGCGGCGCACCTGCTGGTCGCGACCATGCAGCATCCGCTGAACCAGCCGGTTTTCGATGAGCAACTGGGCCGCGTCATTTCCGGCTACGGCATCCTCCAGCCGCGGGTCGGCACGAGCCTGACCCTCGCCGGCGCTTCCGCATACGCCAAGCTGTTCGGCGGCGACGCCGGGCTCGATCCGTATACGCGCGCCGTTTCGGACATCTATCAGGATCTGTTCGGCGAAGGCTCGTTCACCGGCAAGGGCATCTACGACGTCGATGTCTTCGAGCGTGCGCTGGCAGGACGTTTTCCGCCGAATCGCATCCTCAGCCACGATCTTCTCGAAGGCTGCTACGTGCGTGCGGGCCTGGCCAGCGACATCTCGCTGTTCGAGCACTTCCCGGCACGCTATGGCAGCGACGTCTCGCGCCATCACCGCTGGATGCGCGGGGACTGGCAGATCGCGCGCTGGCTCTTTCCGCGGGTTCCGCGCGAAGACGCCACGGCCGAGCGCAATCCGCTGTCCGTGCTCTCGCGCTGGAAGATCTTCGACAATCTGCGGCGCAGCCTGGTCGCGCCCTCCCTGTTCGTGCTTTTCGTGCTCGGCTGGACGGTGCTCTCGCCCAGCGCCTACTGGATGGCCTTCCTGCTGCAACTGATACTGGTTCCGGTGATTTTCGAGGCATTGCTGGCGGCGGCGCGCAAGCCGGTCGAAACCACCCTCCGCCAGCATGCGGAACACTCGCTGCGCAGCGCGGGGCGCGTGCTCGGACAGGCGTTGTTCAAGTTGGCCTGCCTGCCGTTCGAAGCCCTGGTCGCCGTCGATGCGGTCATGCGGACGCTGTGGCGCGAGACGATCTCGCATCGGCACCTGCTCGAATGGACGCCGTCGAGCGTGGTCGAGCGTCGTGCTCCGCACGGTTTCCCGAGCCAGCTGAAACGCATGGCGTCCGCACCCTTGGCGGTGTTGGCAATAGTGCTGGCGATCCTCCACCTGCAGCCGCAGGTGCTGCCCATGGCATTGCCCCTCCTCGGCCTGTGGCTGGTGTCGCCGTGGCTGGCATGGCGGGTCAGTCGCCCGTCAAAGCCGACGCAGGAGACGCTCGATGCGCATCACGTGCCATTGCTGCGCGCCGTGTCACGCAGGACCTGGCACTTCTTCGAACGCTTCGTCGGGCCGGATGACCACTACCTGCCGCCGGACAACTATCAGGAACATCCGGGCGCGGTGCTCGCGCATCGCACCTCGCCGACGAATATCGGGCTCGGCTTGCTGGCCAACCTCGCGGCCTATGATTTCGGCTACCTCTCCCTGCGCGGCCTGCTTGAACGCAGCGAGGCGACGTTCGCGACGCTCGATCGCCTGCAGCGCCATCATGGGCATTTCTACAACTGGTACGACACGCGCACCCTGCAGCCGCTTCCTCCGCGCTATGTGTCGACCGTCGACAGCGGCAACCTGGCCGGCCATCTGCTGACGCTGCGCCAGGGCTTCCTCGCGCTCGACGAGCATGCCGGGAACGGCATGCGCATGTTGCCGGGATTGCTCGATACCGCACGCATGCTGCAGGGCTCGCTGCCGGAAGGCAGCGCCAGTCGCTTTCTTGCCGAATTCATCGAGCGCGCGCAACAGGCGATCCGCGACCCCGGAGAATCAGCCTCCCTTCTGTCCACGCTGGAACACCTGCTGGCATTGACGCGCCGCGCTGCGCATGACGTCGGCGCGGAGCATGTCGCGAGCGATGCGTTGCAGCGGCTGGTGACCCAATGCGTGGATCTGCTCGAGGAGACGATCGCATTCGAAGACGAGGCATCTGGAGCGGGCGCAGCGCTGCCGCCAGCGAACCGCGGTTCGGTTGCCGGCTGGCGTTCGCGGCTGCGCACGCTCGCGCAGCGAGCCGCCCGTTTCTCCGATATCGAATATGACTTCCTGTACGACGACAAGCGCGATCTCTTCCATATCGGCTTCAATGTCGATGAGCATCGACGCGACAACGGCTACTACGACCTGCTGGCATCCGAAGTCCGCCTCGGGATTTTCGTTTCCATCGCCCAGGGGCGCATTGCGCAGCGGGCATGGTTCGCGCTCGCCCGCCTGATGATCCGCGCCGGCAACAAGCCGCTGCTGCTGTCATGGAGCGGCTCGATGTTCGAGTACCTGATGCCGAACCTCGTGATGCCGGCGTATCCGCAGTCCCTGCTCGACAGCACCAATCGCGCGGCCGTCGCGCGCCAGATTTCCTACGGCGCCGAACGCGGCGTGCCGTGGGGTATTTCCGAGTGCGGCTACCTGCTCACGGATGCCGCGCAGAACTATCAGTACCGCGCGTTCGGCGTGCCCGGGCTCGGACTGCAGCGCGGACTGTCGCAGGAACTGGTGATCGCTCCCTACGCGAGCGCACTGGCCCTGCTGGTCGACCCGAATGCTGCCGCCCGCAACCTGCAGCGCATGGAAGAGGAAGGCTGGCTCGGCATGTTCGGCTTCTACGAAGCCATCGATTTCACCACCTCGCGCCTGTTGCCCGGGCAGCGCTTCGGCGTGGTGCGTTCGTACATGGCCCATCACCAGGCGATGAGCCTGCTGGCGACGGCGCATGTGTTGCTGGACCGGCCGATGCAACGCCGCTTCGAGCGCGATCCGCAGGTGCAATCGGCCCTGTTGCTGCTGCAGGAGCGCGTGCCGCGAGCGAGCGGCCAGCCGGCGAGCGATCCGAAGCTGGTCGACGTGCGCAGTGCGAGCGAGACACCGGCGGTGCCATTGCGCATCTTCAATCGACCGGATCCGGCATATCCGGCCGTGCAACTGCTATCCAACGGCCGCTATCACGTGATGGTCACGAGCGCGGGCGGCGGCTACAGCCGCTGGCAGAACCTGGCGCTGACCCGTTGGGACGAAGATCCCGTGCGCGACCATTGGGGCACGTTCTGCTACCTGCGCGACATCGACAGTGGCGCGGCCTGGTCGACTGCGTTCCAGCCGACGCTGGCTGACGACGAGAACTACGAGGCGATATTCACCGAGGCGCGCATCGAGTTCCGGCGTCGGCGCGACGGCTGGGAGACGCATACCGAGATCGTCGTGTCGCCCGAGGACGACATCGAACTGCGCCGCACGCGCATCACCAATCGTGCCTCGACGCCACGCCTGATCGAGGTGACCAGTTATGCCGAAATCGTGCTCGCCCCGGCGATCAGCGACAGCCTGCATCCGGCCTTCAGCAAGTTGTTCGTGCAAACCGAGATCGTTCCCTCGCGCAATGCGATCCTCGGCACGCGGCGTCCACGCGATGCGCGGGAATCGCTGCCGACCATGTTCCACCTGCTCACGGTGCACAAGGAACAAAGCGTCGAGGTGTCGTTCGAAACCGATCGCGCGCAATTCCTCGGACGCGGCCGTTCCGCGCGTGATCCGCAAGCCATGGCCGATGGCGGCCCGTTGCGTGGCGGTGCCGGCTCGGTGCTCGATCCGATCGTCGCCATCAGGCATCTGATCCGCGTCGAACCCGAACAGACCGTGCACGTCGATCTCGTGCTCGGCATCGGGCGTGATCGCGAGCATTGCCTGCAACTGATCGACAAGTACCATGACCGGCGCCTTGCCGATCGCGTGTTCGACCTCGCCTGGACGCATAGCCGCGTGTCCCTGCGCCAGATCAATATCAGCGAAACCGAAGCGCAGGTCTACGCGCGCCTGGCCGGGTCCATGCTCTACGCGCAGGCGCCGATGCGGTCCGCGAGCGAGATGTTGCTGCGCAATCGACGCGGGCAACCCGCACTCTGGGCGTATGCGATCTCGGGCGACTTGCCGATCATGCTCGTGCGCATCGGCGAGCTTGCCAACCTGGATCTCGCACGCGAGGCGGTCCGTGCGCATACCTACTGGCGCATGAAAGGCATGGCGACCGACCTGGTCATCTGGAACGAGGAACGCAGCGGCTATCGCCAGGAACTGCACGACGCGTTGATGGACGTGATCACCGCGACCGTCGATGCGGGCAGCCTTGACCGGCCCGGCGGCATCTTCCTGCGTTCGGTCGAA
>JBEBXZ010000125.1:0-5936 GCA_040391335.1 Dokdonella fugitiva
CGACGTGATCAATCAGTCGACCAACCCGCTGACCATCGCAGACTCCACCAACGCCGGCAACGGCATCGGCGGTGGCAGCGCGATCCTGCGCACGATGAACAGCGCCGTCACCATCCAGCGCTCGATCCTGTGGCAGCCGGGCCGCACCTCGCTGTCGCGCAGCGGTGGTTCGATCACCACCCAGTACGTCGACGCCAGCGAAAACGCCAGCCTGGGTGGCCCCTCTGCCGCCTACACCTTCGAGCCACGCTTCATCGACCCGGAGCACGGCGACTACGGCCTGCGTGTCGGCTCCGGCGCGATCGATTTCGCGCCGTCCACGGTGACCGGCAACGAGCGCGATGCCTACGGCCAGTCGCGCAATGTGGACCTGCCGGTCAAGGCGAACAACGCGGGCCCGCGCGACCTCGGCGCGCTCGAACGGCAGTCGCTGTCACCGATGGTGCTCAACGCCGACTTCGACTTCTCCGACCGGCGCTTGTGGACCCGCTTCGGCGGCGAGTGGGACGGCACGCAGAACGGCAGCGGCGGCAGCGGCTCGGGCTCATGGAAGTATTCCGCCTCCGGCCTGTCGACGACCCGTGTCGTGCTCGGCCAGCAGTGCATCCACCTGCCCGGTCCCGGCAGCTACCGCCTCAACGGACACGGTCGCACCAGCAGCGGCACGATCGCGACGCGCGATGCCGCCGTGCTCGCCTGGGAGTTCCGCACGAGCGGCACCGAGACCTGCAACGTCGGCAGCCCGACCACGCTCGGCGAGCTGACCGTCGGCTTCGGCACGAGTTGGAGCCAGGCCGCGAGCCCCGCCGTCATCGACGTCGCGCCGGCCGACTGGACGCCGACGAGCTCGATCACCGTCAACCTCGTCGGCGTCGACGCGGGCATCGTCGGTCCACCCAACATCGGCATCAACGTCTGGTTCGACGGCATCACCCTCGATGTCACCTCGTTCGACGACGTGATCTTCCGCAACGGCTTCGAGAGCAACTGACGTCGATGCCGCGCGGACTTTCCAGGAAACCCGTCATGCATCGAATCCTGCCGTGCATTCCGCTGTGCCTGGCCGCCGCCGGCGCGGCGGCGCAGAGCATCGTCGTCAACGGCGATTTCGATACCGGCCTCGCGGGCTGGCTGGTCGACCCTGCCGTCACGCCGCCGCAGTGGGTCGATTTCGACATCGGCGCAGGGACGTCGGGTTCGGTGCGCCTGGACAACGACTCGGCCGACGCGCTCGACCGCATCTATCCGCTGGAGCAGTGCATGGCCCTGCCCTGGCCCGGGCTGTACCGGATCGTCGCGCATGGTTTCATCCCGCCCGGCCAGGGTGGCGGGAAGCTCGTCGTGTCCTACTGGCTATCCAGCGACAATCCCGATTGCCCGATGCTCCAGGGCGTCCAGGCCGCCGGCGGACAGTTCATCACGACGATCGACGGCTGGGGCCGCTACGAGCACTGGATCGGCACAAGCGTGTCCTCACCGGTACCACCGAACGCGCGTATCAAGATCATGCTCGGTATCGAGAAGGACGCCGCCGGCGGCAGTTTCCACGGCTACATCGACGCCGTTTCGGTGGTCGGCGACCGTGTTCTCGCCGACGGCTTCGATTGATTGCCGTTCCGTTCCTGCGCGACCGGCACAAGGCCGGCCTGCGCCATCAGCAGGAGATGAGCACCATGCACAACCCGAATCGCCGCTCACGCCTGCCGTGCGCCCTCGCTGTCGCGGGTCTTCTCGTCCTGCCCCTCGGCGACACCCGCGCGCAGACCTGCCCCTTACCTGCCACGCTCACGCCGAACGTGCCGGCCTGGTTCAACGCCTGCACGGGTGGCAACGACATCATGCTCGCCTGCGGCCTGTTTCCACTGACCGGTCCGACCACGGTCGTACGCATGCCGCTGCCCTATCCCACGGGGCGCCTGGTGGTGCAGTCGCTGACCCCGGGCTACGAACCCGCGATGTTCCTGCAGCGGTCCCCGTGCAACAACACGAGCCCCTGCGGATACGCCGCCCTGGACACGATGAATCTCGCCTCGGTGGATTCGGGCGACTACTTCCTCGTCGTCGGCCCCATCTACCCGGAGTCGGCGGCCTGCGGCCAGATCTTCATCACCCACCAGCTGACGCCGCAGGAGCAGGAACTCGCCGCGGACGGCGTGTTCCGCGGCGGCAACAGCGTGCCACAGGGGCTGCCATGAACGGCATTCCACGCGGCCGTGACGCGGCCGTGCCGCGTCTGGGCGCAGGGCTGTTCGCCGCCGCGTCGATCGTCGCCGGCGCGATGGCGCCCGCGGCGTCGAACGTGCCGATCCTCGATCCCGGGTTCGGCGGGGCCGACGGCATCGCCCGCATCGCCTTCGACGTCATCGCCAATGGCCACGATGCCGCGGCGACCGCGGTGCTCGCCGACGGCAAGCTGGTGCTGGTCGGCACGGCGCAGGTGGATGCGAGCCGATACGACCTCGCCTTCGTCCGCCTCGATGCGAGCGGCACGCCGGATCCGGGCTTCGGCAGCAGCGGGCGCGTGCTGGCCGGGCTGGCACCGGTCTACCTTTCCGCAAATGTCGATCGTGCGCGCAAGTCCGACGGACGCCTGCTTTACGTGGCGCGAACGACCGCATCCGGCGCGACGACGGTGGTCGGGCGCCGCAACGCCGACGGCAGCGCCGACACCAGCTTCAACGGCAGCGGCCATCGCTTTTTCAGCGCCGGCTTCTTCGACGATGGCGCCACCACCGTCGAACTGGCGCGCGTCCTCCCGCTCGCCGATGACAAGACGCTGGCGATCGGCTTCGCCGGATCGGAAGTGCCGCTGCAAGTGTGCCTGGCGGTGGCCCGGCTGAATGCCGGAAGCACTCCCGACAGCGGATTCGGCAGCGGCCAGGGCCGCGTCTGCCCGGCGCCGGAACTGTCCGGCGGCGCGGGCATTGCCTATGCGTTCGATGGCGTCGTGCTCGACGACGGGCGCATCCTGCTCGCCGGCGGCGCCATGCATCCGGGCGGTTCGGGCCTCGACATGAGCGTGGCGCGACTGCTGCCGGACGGCCAGCTCGATGTCGGCTTCGGCCCGGCTCAAGACGGCTGGGACTTCGTCGGCTTCGATCAGGGCGGCAACCTGGCCGACCTTGCGCTGGCCATGGCGGTCGATCGCGACGGTCGCATCGTGATCGTGGGCGGTGTCGAGGTGCAGGCGGGCTACGACATCGGCGTCGCCCGCCTGCTGCCTTCGGGCGGGGCGGACCCGAGCTTCGGCATGGATGGGCGCGTCCAGCTCGGGTTGATATCCGCCGGCATCAACCCTTACGCGTTCAGCGCGCACGCACTGGCCGATGGCCGCATCCTGGTAGCCAGCCAGTCCTACGACAACGGCACGGGACTGGTCGCGATGCTCACCGCCGACGGGCAGCTCGATCCGCACTTCGGCGAGGGCGGCCTCTTCCGCCAGGCCGCTGCCGACGCGCCCAGCGCAACCGTCGTGGCGCTCGGGCAGGTGTTGGCGGATGGCGACCACCTGCACATGGTCGGCGCCAACGCGCCGACCGATGCCGGTGACGCCAACCGTGACTTCGCGGCGACACGCTACGTGCTGCCGCTGTTCCGCAACGGCTTCGAGTAGCGGCGATATGGGCACCGTGCGCGTTTGCACCGTTACCGCCTCCGCACCATGCCCGGCGGTACCGGCCACGTCTCCGATGCGCGTCCGAGGGAGGAGTCTTGACGCCAGACGGCTGGCGACTGTCTACGGAAGCCTGGGCGATTCAACTCAATCATGAGGAGGGCTTGAATGCCGATCTCAAGCACGTCATTTGGCGCAAGTCTCCTACCCGTACAAAGGACAAACTACACGTCGCGACAGAAGACCATATACGAGTCGTCGCCAGTGAGCCGGAACGTGTCAAAGCCTACTTCCAAAATGCTCGCGTCAAATACGCCACTTGAAACTGTTTGAGGCCGTACAAATAGGAGCGCGCGAAGCGGGGCTGGAGCGACGTGGATCTGCGCAAGCTGACCGGCGAGAATTTCCTGCGCGTACTCGATGAGGCGGATGCGGCGGCGATACCGAGATGACCAGTATTAATGCGTGACCGGATTACCAAAGGTCGGAACGAGGTCGCCATTGCAGCGACTCACGGTGTTCCCGAATCAGTGGCTCGGACTCGGGCGGCAGGTTCTCTTCGACGCGCAAGCACAAAATGCTCCAGCAGGTAGCGGGCGGTTGCAGGTGACACCGCCATGCGCTGTTGCACAAGTCGAACCGGCAGGATCAATCGAAGCCGCTCTGGAAGATCGACGGCGACGTCATGCTGATGTCATCGAATTGCGCAATGAAACTGCCGTCGGCAGCAAGCTTGGTCACCAAAGCGCGGACGTAGGCACTACGTGAACCGGCGCGCGCGACGACGGTTGAGGACTGGCTGACCCAGACATTGGTACTTTGCGGAGAGCCTCCGGTTGTGATGCTTCCACCATTCGGCGTGGTGCAATCGGGCCCGCTGTACCAGCGCACACTCATGACGGCTTTGTTGTCCACCGTCTGGCCCGGCCCGGAGGGAATACGCGCCTTGCCTCCGTAAGTGTACCTCTGCCCGCTGTTTACCGGCACGCACTGTTGGATAACGACGCCGTCGTTGGCGTTTGGCGACTGGTTGCGAATCTGGACAGAACCCGAACTCGGGCTGTCATTCACATCGTAGGTTGTCCAAATGGCGGTCACGTTGGTTCCATCCGTTTCCCAGCCCATGATGTTTTCGGCGAAATCGCCGTTGAGTACCAAGTCCTGTGCATGCAGCGACGCGCCAGAAAGCGCGAGGATAGCGAACGAATAGAGGGCGGCACGCATCGGGTGACTCCTTGAGGGTTCGAAATAGCGCTCTGCGTGCGTCATGGCGCGCTGGCAGTTCGAGCGTCGTATGGAGTTCCACGGAGAACAGTGGCGGCAAGGGCCACACGCCAAGCGCCAAACATGCAAACCCGCCGCAATGGCAGGTGAACTACTCGAATCCCTCTGCGAAGAGCTAGTCCGTCAACGCGCCGGCTTCAACCGCACCGATATCGCAGCCGATGCCGCCAGCGGGTCGCAGGTAAAGACGCTGCTCAATCGAGTTGAACTGACATCACGTCTGCGTTGCCGTGTTAAGCAGCGGGCTGCCTCCGTGGATCGTGGCCTCGCCAATCACGACAAGCGCTCCACGCGTCACGTTGTAGAGGCCTTCTCCCAACACAATCCCGTCGCCCGCCGGCGTGACCACGGCCGCGTTGAGTGCCTCACGCAGTGAACAATCGCCAGCGATGCATCCATTCAGCATGGGATCATCGCCGCCGACCTCGATCCACGGCATGCGCAGCTCACGCGAGAACAGCGGCAGTAACGCAATCCTTGCGCTGCCGCTCGGTGTCCGCGCGCTCCGCGCCACATGGCGCACATGCCCCCGAACCCGTACATCCCAAAGCTTCGCGTAGCCGGGCCACCAGGTAATGCCTTGGCTCCACTGCAACTGGAATTTCCCGGGTTTCTGGTTGATCGCCCACGGACCGATCGGCGTGTTGAGGAAAACGTTTCCGGTGGTCAGATGGAATCCGAAATCTGCGCTGCGTGGTGCTTCCGTGGTCGCTGCCATCGCGGCTGAAAAAACAGCGGACAGGCTCAGCATGGTTGCGAGCTCGAGGCTTGCACTGATTTGGGCATTTTTCATGGGCTTGCTCTTCAAAGAGTGACGGAGTTGTCCAGCCAATAACCAGGAAGCAAACCGACGGGGGCCATCGCGGTCGACGTCAAGTCCAAGGACGGCTCCGACTTCGGAACGATGAAGATGCCGCATGCGAAAGTCGGAAGCGAAGTGCAGCCAAAAGCGTCAAGGAGTATTTATGAATGGCTCGTTATGAAATTATTGATATAACCACAAATTTCTCCGCATCAGACTTCCCAACAAAAAAGAGCG
>JBEBXZ010000126.1:0-5922 GCA_040391335.1 Dokdonella fugitiva
GTCGGGCACCGACTTTTCCAGCCGCATCACGGTGCCTGACAGTTCGGTCAAGGATGCAATGGGACAGGTCCGTGGAATCATGATCGCCGAGAAGATGGATGTGATCACCGAGGATCTCGAAGGCGGGAGCATGCTGGTGGAGCAGCGCTCGACCGGTGCCAGGCGCGCGATACCGACGCTGATCAACGTCACCGCCTCGGGTAGCGCAGCCACGGTGCAGATGACCGTCAAGACCGAGAAGGGACAGCTTGCCAAGCAGGATGCGATGCGCACCTACATGTGCGAGCTTTTCGGCAAGCTCAAAGGTGGCTCGGAGGGCCGGACTGCCGCAGCCGAAGGTTCGAAGACGCAGAACAGCGCCGATACCACATTCAAGGACGTGTACATGTTCTCGCGCGAGATCGCACGCGAAGCCCAGGGCAATGCACTAGCCGTCACAGCGCGTCACAAGGGGCGCGGCTACGCACTGAAAGGGAAGATCGATTACATCCAGCAAGATGGAGAAGAGTACAACGTCTCCTTCGACATCCCGGAACAGAGCGAGATGTTGCTGCGCACGCCCAACGACCCGCCTCGCGTCGGCGTGGCCTGTCTGTTCCGCGCCAATCAACTGGCCAATGTCCTGACCCTGCGCAAGGGCGATCGGGTCACGTTCACCGGGCAGTTCCTCCGCTACGACGACATGAAGCGGGTGCTCTGGCTGCAGAACTGCACGCAAACGAGATAGCGGCCCTCGCGCGCGTTCGTCCTCTGCGGATGCAGGGACGAGCGCCTGCGCGGCAGCCACGCCAACGCCGTGCATCGGCGCCGGGTCAATGTCGGCTGCTCGACGCGGTGGCAGGATGCTTCACTGCACTCGCGAGGTACGCGGGAACGTCACTGTCGTGGCATTCCTGCCACGTTCCTTCCTCTATCGGCCCGGAAGGGATCTAATGGCCGCACTGTGCCAGGAGGATTGCGGATGAAGCCACTCGATATCGTTGTACTGGGAGGTACCGGCTTCGTCGGGCGTCATCTGGTGCCGCGCCTGCATGCGGATGGGCATCGCATCACCGTGCTTTCGCGCAATCGCGAAATGCATCGCGAACTCGGGGTCCTGCCGCGTGTACGGGTGGAGAGTGCCGATGTACATGATCGCGCTGCGCTGACGCGCAAGCTCGCGGGCGCCAACGCCGTGATCAATCTGATCGGCATCCTCAATGAGAAAGGCAGCGATGGCAGCGGCTTCCACAAGGCACATGTGGAATTGACCGAAACGCTGATCGCCGCCTGCAAGGCCGCGCACGTACCGCGGCTGCTGCAGATGAGCGCACTGCGGGCGGGCGAAGGCGACAGCCACTACCTGCGCACGCGCGCCGATGCCGAATCGCGTGTCCACGAATCGCGAATGTCATGGACGATATTCCGGCCTTCGGTCATTTTCGGACCGGGCGATGGCTTGTTTGAGCGTTTCGCGCGCCTGCTTGCGTTGACGCCGGTACTGCCACTGGCGCGCGCCGGGGCGCGCTTCGCACCGGTCCATGTGGGTGACGTCGCGGAAGCGTTCGCGAGGGCGCTCGCACATCCGCATACGATCTCGCACACTTACGAATTGTTCGGCCCACGCACGATCAGCCTGCGCGAGATCGTGGAATGGACCGCAGCACTGACCGGACGCAAACGCTGGATCATTGGCCTGCCGGACTCGCTCGGCTTTCTTCAGGCGACCATCGGTGAATGGCTGCCAGGCAAACCGATCTCGCGTGACAACTTCCGCTCATTGCTGCTCGATTCGATCGGCAAGAAGGATGGCCTCGGCGCACTCGGCATCGCGGCGACACCGATGGAGATGATCGTGCCGATGATGTTCGCGGGCGATCAGCGCGAGAACCGGCTCGCACGGTTTCGCGAGACGCAGCGCTGACGGTCCGGCGGCTCCCGACAACCGAAGCGGATCGCGTCGCAGGAATCCGGACGGCTGCGCTCTGGCACAATCGTGCAATGCAAACCTATCTCGTTGGCGGAGCGGTCCGCGACAAACTGCTTGGACTGAGTTCGAGCGACCTCGATCATGTGGTGGTCGGCGCGACGCCGGACGACATGCTGCGTGCGGGCTATCGCCCGGTCGGCAAGGATTTCCCGGTATTCCTGCATCCGCGCACGAACGAGGAATATGCGCTGGCACGCACCGAGCGCAAGACCGGACGGGGTTATCACGCGTTCGCGTTCAATGCCGATCCCTCGGTGACGCTGGAGGAGGATCTCGAACGCCGCGATCTCACGATCAACGCGATGGCCGAAGATGCGGATGGCAATCTGGTCGATCCCTACGGCGGCGCACGCGATCTCGAAGCGCGCGTGTTGCGCCACGTCTCGCCGGCCTTCGCCGAAGACCCGGTGCGCGTGCTGCGCGTGGCGCGCTTCCTTGCACGCTATGCGACGCTGGGTTTCACGATCGCCGACGAAACGCTTGCGCTGATGCGCGGCATGGTCGCCGATGGCGAGGTCGATCATCTGGTCGCCGAACGCGTCTGGGCGGAAACGCGCAAGACGCTCTGTGAACCGACGCCTTCGGCCTTCCTGCGCGCACTGCGTGATTGCGATGCGCTGCGCGTACTTTTCCCCGAGGTGGATGCGCTGTATGGCGTACCGCAACGCGCTGAATACCATCCGGAGGTCGATACCGGCATCCATATCGAGATGGTCGTCGACATGGCCGCACGGCTTGCGCCGAAAGATGACCTGATCGGTTATTGCGCGCTCGTCCATGATCTCGGCAAGGCGCTGACGCCGAAAGACGAACTGCCAAAACACGTCATGCATGAGGAACGCGGCATCGCTCCGGCGCGCGAGCTCTCGGCGCGCCTGCGCGTTCCGGCGGAACATGCCGCGCTCGCGGAGCTATGCTGCCGCCTGCATCTGCTCGCGCATCGCGCGGCGGAACTGCGCCCGGAAACCCGGCTCTCGCTGTTCGAAAAGCTCGATGCATTCCGCAAGCCTGCCCGCCTCGATCAATTCCTGCTGGTCTGCGAGGCGGATGCACGCGGGCGCCTGAATTTCACCGGAAACGACTATCCACAAGCGAAGCTGTTGCATGCCGCATTCGCGGCGGCATGCGCGATCAAGGCAATCCCGTTCGTCGAACAGGGCTTGCGGGGTCCGGCGATCGCCGAGGCAATGCGCCGCGAGCGCATCAAGGCGATTGCTGCGCTGCCCTGAGGATCAGGCCTTTTCGCCATCCGCTCACCCGGCGCTGCCCTTCGCCCCAGCCACCACGCTTCCGTCGCCGAACCCGGAGGGAAGCGTGCCTGCATCCGCTTCCCGATTCAGCGCTGGCCGTAACCAAGATAGTCGAGGCTCGCTTGAAGCATCGCCTCGGTGCCCGTCTTCAGCGCGCCTTCGTCGACGAAGAACCGGGGCGAATGATTGCCTGGAACGGTTGCCGGATCCTGGTTCTCCGGCGTGGCGCCGAAGAAGAAATACACACTCGGCGCCGGCGCGCCGATCGCGAGATGCGGAAAGTCTTCGGATGCCGTCCAGCGTTTCGCCTGGATCACCGATTCCTTGCCGAGTACGCTCTCGATGCTCGTGCGCACGCGCGCTGTCAATGACGGATCGTTGTAGTTGACCGGATTGCTGCCGGGAACGACAGGAATCTCGGCCTCGACCGTCGCGCCATGCGCGGCGGCCACATGCTCGGCGACGTTGCGCAGATCCTTGAGCGCCTGGTCGCGCATGCCGGCGTCGAACGCGCGGATCGTGCCGTGCAGTTCCGCGCTGTCCGGCACGATGTTGAAGCGCTGGCCGCCGTTGAAGATGTCGAACGTGACGACCGCGGGTTCCTTGTTGATGTCGAGGCGACGGCTGACGATCGCCTGCGCCGAAGTGACGATCTCCGCACCGGCGACGATCGGATCGACGCCAAGCCACGGCGTTGCGCCGTGCGCCTGCTTGCCGTGCACGGTCATGCGGAACGTATCCGAGCTCGCCATCATGCCGCCTTCGCGCAGCGCGACCGTACCGACAGGATAAGCAGCGGTCACATGCATGCCGAAGATCGCATCGGGCTTGAAATCCCGGAATATGCCTTCCTTCACCATCAGCGGTGCACCACCCTCTTCTCCCGGCGGCGAACCTTCCTCGGCCGGCTGGAAGATGACCATGACTTCGCCGGCCAGATCCTTGCGCACGCTGGCCAGTGCGCTCGCGACGCCGAGCGTCGCCGCCGTGTGCACATCGTGTCCGCAGGCATGCATGACGCCGACCGTCTTGCCGAGATATTCGCCTTTCGCTTTCGAGGCGAACGGCAGGTCGACTTCCTCGGTGACCGGCAGGCCATCCATATCGGCGCGAATGGCGAGTTTTGGTCCCGGCTTGCCGCCCTTGAGGATGCCGACCACGCCGGTATGCGCGATGCCGGTGCGCACGTCGTATCCGAGCTTCTTCAATTCGGTCGCCACGATCTTCGCCGTGCGCGTTTCGCGATTGCTCAGTTCGGGATGCTGATGCAGATCGCGGCGCCAGGCGGTGATCCGGGCAAGGCGCGCTTCGGTCATGCCGGCCGCGGATTCCGCCGCCCGCATGTCAGGTGACGAGAACAACAGGATGACGGCGGTCGCCAACAGGGACTTGCGCATGACGGGCTCCTCTGGATGAACACGCAGTCAAGCGCACCCACGCGGATCATGCAAGCGCAACGAGATGCCGGCTCAGGGCAGGTGCTCGCGCGCCAGATAGTCCTCGCTCTGCATTTCGATCAGTCGCGATTCGGTACGCGCGAAAACGGCACGCAGGCGACCGTCATACAGATCAATGATCGGCACGGCTGCCGACAGCACGAGCTTGACGCCACGGTCATACAGTTCGTCGACGAGTTCGACGAAACGCTGCGCGGCGTCCTCGGTCTGTGGCGTGAATTCGGGGACACCCGATATCAGCACCGTGTGATACGAACGCGCGAGTTCGATGTAGTCGGCGACACTGCGCGGGCCCTCGCAGATCGCGTCGAAGTCGAACCAGATCGCACCATCGGCCTCGCGCCGGACCCTGACCTGCCGCTCGTTGATGAGCATCTCGAAATCGCTGCGCTCATTGCCGCGCGCGACACGATGGAAGATCGCCAGCAACGCGCGTTCCGCCGCGGCATCCGGCGGCGTTCGATAGACCGGCGCCTGCTTCAGCGCACGCAGGCGCCAGTCGGTCGCCGACACCAGTTCGACGACCTCGCAATGCTGCTCGATCAAACTGATCGCGGGCAGGAATCGATCACGCTGCAAGCCATCCTTGTACAGGTTCTGCGGCGGCGTGTTCGAGGTTGTAACGAGCATGACGCCATCGGCGAACAGCGACTTGAGCAGGTTGCCGAGGATCATCGCGTCACCGATGTCGAGCACGAAGAACTCGTCAAGGCAGAGCACGCGCGTCTCGCCGGCAAGACGCCGCGCGACGCTGACCAGCGGATCGCTGTGGCCACTCAGGCTGCGCAATTCGGCGTGGATGTCCTGCATGAAGCGATGGAAATGCACGCGCTTCTTTTCGCCGATCGGCAACGATTCGAAGAACAGATCCATCATGAAGGTCTTGCCGCGACCGACGCTGCCCCACAGATAGAGCCCGCGCGGCGATTCGGTGCGCTTTCCGCTCAGGCGTTGCCACAGCGAGCGCGCGGGACGTGCGAGCAGTTCGCCGTGCATGCGATCGAACGCGGCGAGTGCGGGATGCTGCGCCGGATCATCCTGCCATTCGCGCGCAGCCACGCCTTGCGCGTAACGTGCGCTCGGAAGCAAGGTCTCCGCGCTCATGCCGGCTCGCGCAGGGCCGGCAAAGAGGCGCGCATCGCGTTCTTCACGAGGCCGCGCAAGTCCATGAGCCGACGATGGAAGAAATGGCTGGTGTCGGGCATGCGCACGAGTTGCGGAGGATTCGCAAGGCTGTCCACCCAGG
>JBEBXZ010000127.1:0-5918 GCA_040391335.1 Dokdonella fugitiva
CCATACTCAGTTGGCCGGATGACACGGCCGAAGATCGAGGCCTCACCGTATGGCATGTGGCTGATGGGGACAGCCGGTGGTTCAGTCCGAGCGAGTCGTCCTTCATGATCAATTATCGGGTTGATAATCTCGATGAACTGCTGGTGCAACTGCGCGCGGATGACGTGAATATCGTGGGCGGCCCGGAGTCGCACGAGAACGGAAAGTTCGCGTGGATCATGGACCCGGACGGGAACAAGGTTGAACTCTGGGAGCCGATGCCGTGGGATGACAAGAACAAGAATGCCTGATGTCCCTGGTTGCGCAGCCTGACGGGTTGTGGTGACTTGCATGACCGACCCGCGCGCTTTCCTGTACTGCGCGTATTCATGGAGGAATGTCACGATGAAACGTATTTCCATTTTTGCAGTCGGCCTGCTCATGGCCTTGTCCGCAGGGATGTCCCTGGCCGAACAGATCGCGTGGCGCAGGCAGGTGCTTGCCGATATTCCAGCCGGAACTGACTTGCATGCGATGGCGCAGGCGAATGCGGGCGGCGTCCCCGATGCCGCCGTCATTGCCCTTGTTTCGTTCAGCATTGACGAGGACAACAACCGATATCGCCTTGAGCATTTTGATGCGCGGACCGGCGTTCGAGCATGGTCCACTTCGTTGCCGCTCGCATGCAGGCACTGGGACACACGGGGTGTGCTGGCGGCGTGGCCGAATGGCGATGCGGTGGTCGCGGTCGCGGCGGGTGGCGATTCGGGACGTGTCTCCACGTGCCTGCTGCGCGTACGCGGCAGCGATGGCGCCGTCCTGTGGTCGCGCAGCGAACAGTTCGAGGACGGTTCGCTCCGGGTAAATGCACTCGCCATCGACAATGAAGGCCACGTGCTGGCTGGCGGGTTGAAAGGCCGTGCCGCGATGATCGAGCGCCTTGACGGCGATACGGGGGAACCATTGTGGCGGCGCGAAATTCCGGCGCCGGAAGACGTCGCCATGGACACCATTTTCCTCGGGGCAGGCGCGACCCACGTCGTGGCCGGAGTGGTCTCGAATCGCACCTCCGGCCTGCCTGGGTTCCAATACATCGGTCTTTCGCTCGAACGCGGCGAAGACGCCTGGTCGAATGAGGCATGCTCACGCATTCGTTATAACCGCCTGAGCCGCCATGCACCGGCGACACGCATGCTTGGCGACGGTTCCTTTGTTCACGCACTGGAATGTCGCGAGACAGCGACGAGCAGCGTCCGCATCGGAAGACACGATGCCGGCACGGGAACCGTGCGTTGGCAGCGCGAGTTGCCAGGATCCACGCAGAATGCTGCCGTGATCGCGCAGAACGGGGACATCGTGATGGGTGGCCCGCTTGCGCTGGATACAGGCGCTGCAGGAATTGCGCGCTTCGCCGCGGACAGCGGCGCCACTCGCTGGTCGGCCAACATCACGTTCCCGGCGCTGGGCTACTTTCTTGCGGTGACACCGGATCGCGTCCACGTGCTGGAAAGCGTCCCGGACACGTTCACGAACTATCCGCTCGAAGCATCGCTGGCCAGCTATGACGGAGCGAGCGGCGCGTTTTCCGCGCGCATGGCATTTCCGCTGCCGGGCTACGACATGCTCTTCTATTCGCAACAAGATGTGCTCGGGATGGCGGACGGCGATGTTCTCGCCTACGGGATGCATGCCGAGAACCACGCATCGGGTGGGTCCCTGCGGCGCGTGCGCCTGGATCCGACAGCAGGTCAAATCGTGTCTTCGGTCAGCGAACCTGTCGCGACAGCGCGACCATTTGTGCCGCCGCTCTACGAATCCCCGGGTCTTGCCAGCATGGTAGCCAGTGACGATGGCGAACCGGGGATTGTGATCATGGGTAGCGGGCGAGACGAATATTATGGCTACCCGAGAGCAGTCAAGCTGTCGAGACGGGACGGCCGCGTGTTGTGGAAGACGGATTTTGACCCGCAAGTGAAGGGCGCACTTTCAGATGTTGCGACGGACGCCGAGGGCGATGTCGTGGTTTCTGGATATGTGCGCACCAGTCCGTCGATCGTGGCGGCGAAACTCGATGGCGCGACAGGCGCGTCGCTGTGGACAGTGAGTGATGACCGGATCGCATCGAGCATCGCGACCGATGCGGCGGGCGATGCTGCACTGAGCCTGGTGTGGCGAGATGAGGGAACGGTCAATGCCCTGGTAAAGCTCGCGCGCGCTGATGGCACGCGCATCTGGGAAACCCCGATTCCCGATGGCTATCACGATCAAACGGTCGCCGTGGACCACAACGGCGACTTTATCGTTACGGGCACCTACCGAACGGGCAGCGTTGCGAATCAGGTCGTGAAGATCCGTGGTGCGGATGGAGCACTGCTATGGACCGCCCGCGGAGCGGCGTTTGCGAATGGCGAACTGTTACGTGCCCTGCCAGCGACCGATGGCGAGGTGATCGTCAACAGCGATGGACGCGTCGTCAAACTCGACGCTTCAAGCGGTGCGATCCTCTGGCAGCGCGAACTTCCGCTCTGGATCCGGAGCCAGCATCTCGCATCGGACGGAGGCATCGTGTTGGGCGGCGCAGGATCTTTCGATGAGTCGAGCGGCGCTGCGGTCGCACACCTGAGAGCAACGGACGGCGTCGTGCAATGGATGAAGTATGTGAGCACGACTCTCGGACCATCCCTTTCAAGCCAGCGCGTCACCGCGCTCTCCAGTGCGGGAGAACATAGCTTGCTCGTTTCCGGTGGCGACGGATCACGTCGCTATTTCGCTGCACAACTGATGCGTGCCGATGGCAATATCGAATGGGAAGTAGCCGACGCCATGCCAGTTCCATCGTCGCTCAACATGCTTCGCGGTGACGAGTTCTATCCGGTGGGCATCACCCGGATGCTTGATGGCAGCATTTTCTTCGGTGGCCAGTTCGTGCCGTATCCGGCGACGTGGACCTTGTACAAGGTCACCGGCCCGCATGTCGATGACATCTTTGCAAGTGGCTTCGAATAACGTGCAGGCACGGGTGCGAATCCTTCGATGCCGCTTCATCGCGATCGCACGGCGGTCGGGGATGCAGGCTTGGATGGGGGTTCGAAACCATCCGCAAACAGCAGGTCGCGGGCCACCGTGATCCTCATGTGCGCCTCATCGCTGGCGCCGCGGGCGTCGGTGACGCGCACCCCGATCCTGGAACGTGCAGGCTGCGCATCGATTGCGGCGTAGACGTGGCTGGCGGTGATGCCCGTCGCGTCGTCGAACAGGCCGTCGCCGTCGAGATCCCATTCGTACGTCAAGGCGTCGCTGTCGGGATCGATGCTGTTGGCGGCGGTGAATTCCACGCTGCGTGGCGGACCCTCGGCGATCGATCCGGACGCCAGCGCGATCGCCGCCGAGGGCGCGAGATTGCGGTTCGCGGTATCGGCATCCCATGCGATGCGTGAGATGCGGCCGTTGTAGAAGTCGACGAAGAACAGGTCGCCGCCCGGGCCGGCAAGCAGTTCGACGATGGGCAGGTTGCCGCTGGCGAATACGGATGCGGCGTTGTCGGGCACAGCATCCGGCAGTCCATCATTATCGCCGTCGCGCATCACCAGGATGCGGTTGTAATAGAGATCCGCGAAGAACAATGCGTTGCGGTACTCGGCGGGATAGCGGGTGCCGGTATAGAACGCGATGCCGCTGATCGAACGGTTGCCGAAGTGCTCGTAGGCGTGGAACGGCGCACTGACCGGCGTACGTCCGCCCGTATCCATGTCGGCGTAGAGCGAGTTGCATAGCGGTCGTGCCGCGTACGCCGCAACGTGCTCGCGTCCTTCGAAACACGGCCATCCGAAATTCAGCAAGGCGGATTTCTCGCCCACTTGCGGAATGACGTTGATCTCCTCCCAGCGATTCCAGCCGACGTCCGCCACCCAGATCTCGGAGGTTCCTGGCCGCATGGCGAAACGGAAGGGGTTGCGCAGGCCGTAGGCGAGGATGCGCTGTGCATTCGGCGACGCGCCGCCCGTTCCGAACAGCGGGTTGCCATGGACACCACGGCCCGTCTGCGCGTCGACACGTGCGATCGTTCCGTTCAACCACACCTGCGGCGTGTACAAGGCTTCGACCTCCATTCCCTGTGCGCGCAGCGCACCGCCCTGCTCGAATGGCGAGCGCAGATCCGGCCAGGTGGCATTGCCGTACTGGCCCCAGTCCGCGGCCTGGAAACGCGCGCCATCGCCACCGCCCACGTAGAGATGGCCGTCCGCGCCGAAGCGCACGCTGCCGATCGAGTGACTCGAATACTGCTGGTACCAGTCCTCGATCAGCACTTTTTCGTCACCGGCGGTCGAGCCTTCCAGCGTGAAGCGCGACAGCCGTCCGCTGATCACGCAGCCCGCGCCGGCGCTGAATGCATCGGGGCAATCGGTGCGCGGCCATCGTGGAGACGGGCCGGCGAACAGGCCGCCATTGAAGGAGTACGCGACATACAGCCACGGCCTTTCGGGAAAGTCAGGGTGCAGGGCGAGACCGAGCAGGCCACGATCCTGGAAGTCGTGGACGGCGTCGCCGAGGTCGGCGACGAGTTGCGGCGTGTCGTCGAGCAGGTTTGCATACATGAGGATGCGCCCGGATTTCTCTGCGACGAACACGCGGCCATCATGGGCGAACTGCACCTGGGTCGGCTCGTTCAGGCCGCTGATGGCCTGCGGCGTGCGGAAATTCGTCGTGGGGTAACTCTGTGCCAGCGCGAGTGGCGAAGCGCCTGCGAACAGCAGGGCGGCGATGAATCGGATATACATGACCTTGCCTCCACGCATCGCCGATCTGGCATCGCGGTGGAGCAAGTCTGCACCTGTTCACAATGATGCGGAAGAATGCCCGGAGTGCGCCACGGGAGAGCGGGTGTGTTCCATGTTCCGCAACGATGGCCGGGGGCGACCTTCGTTGCGGGCCTTCCGCCGGGGTAGCGGCAGGTGGCGTCCTTGTCGGCATGGCCGGCGACGTCTTGGGTCGCCGCCGGCCATGTTTTCCCGCTGTCAGGACCAGGGCGACGGGTTTCCACCCGCGGCCCTGGCGCATGACATTGGATGCAACTGGAGCGTGATTGGTTTACCAGTCGTAGCGTGCGGTGAACTGCACGGAACGCGGTGCGCTGTAGCTGACCGCGCGGTTCCAGTCCGGATTGACGGTGGTCGTACCGTTCTGGTTGTACTGCTCCGTCACGTTCTGCATGGACTGGCGATTGAACACGTTGAACACATCCATGCTCAGCGTCATGCCCTTGCCCCATTCCGGCGCATAGCGAACGCCGAGATCGAGACGGTAGGTCGCCGGCAGCGAACCGTAGCTGCCACGCGGAGCCGCTTCGCCATTGCAGTAGAAGTAGCTCGAACGGTAGCCCGATCCCGGATTGTCACGATCCGGATAGATGCCGAGACAATTGCGCGGGCGTCCCGAGGCGTACAGGAAGTTGCCGCTCAGGGTCCACTCGTCGGACAGCTGATAGTAACCACGCGCCTTGAGCTGGTGCTTGCGATGGTTCGGCAGCAGGCCGTTGGCGTGTTCCATCAGCTCCGGGAAGTCGAAGGCCTGGGTGGCGGAGACGTCCAACTGGCCGATGTCGGACAAGAGCTGGCCTTCCGTATTGCCCCAGTTCCTCGAGAACGTGTAGTCGACGCGTGCGTACCATTTGCCGTCGAACGGACGCTCGAGGAACAGGTCGATACCGTAATACTTGCGCTTGAGTTTCGGATAGCCGAGTTGCGCTGCGCTCAGGTCGTATTTCTCGAGCGTGCCGTCGCCATCGACATCCTGCCAGAACGAATTGCCGACACCCGGATTGAAGATCGCGCAGGAGAAGCGGTCCTCGAAGCCCTGGGCGACATCGGGGTCCATGCCATTGGCGACCGCCGCCGCAATAAAGGGTCGGAAATCGCAGAAATCATCAATCGCGCTACCCA
>JBEBXZ010000128.1:0-5890 GCA_040391335.1 Dokdonella fugitiva
GGTGACGCGCGAACACTGATGACCACGGACTCGTTGCCCGCACCGCTCTGCCTGTTCGCATCGCCGCTGCTGTTTGCAGGCGAAACCCTGGGCGTCCTGCTCGCCGAATCCACGCAAGCCGACACGTGGAATCCGCTGGACCAGCCGATTGCGAAGGCCCTTGGCAGCGTGATCGCCGGATTGCTCGATGCCGAACGCGCAAGCCGTCCCGAGCGTCTCGTCGCCGAACGCGACCTGCTGCTGGCGCGGCGCGTGCAGCAGCATTTCCTGCCACAGGCAACCATCGCACCGGCCGGTTACACGCTCGCCGATTGCTACGTGCCGGCGCGCGCGGTAGGTGGCGACCATTTTGATTTTTTCCAGTATTCCGACGGACGCTTCGGCATTCTCATCGCCGACGTCGCCGGCAAGGCGGTATCCGGGGCGCTCGTCATGGCGAGACTGGGCATGGCCACGCGCCTGCTCGCGCGGCGCACGACTGGCCCGCGCGAACTGCTCGTCGAGGTCAATGCGATCCTGCACGAAGAGCTCGAAGCCGGCATGTTCGTCACCGCGCAGGCACTTGCCCTGAGTCCCGCGACAGGCGACATGGAAATCGCCAACGCCGGCCACCCGCCTCCCTTCCTGCGCGGCCCACAAGGTGCAATCCGTGAACTCGCGCTGGAACCGGGATCAGCCCTGGGCGTCGTCGCGCAGGCGATGATCAGCAACGCGTCGCAGCTCCTCGAACCGGGCGCCAAGCTGCTGCTCTATAGCGATGGGCTCGGCGATGCCGAAAATGCGAATGGCGAAACATTTGGCACGGAGCGCGCACTGCATGCACTGGCCGAGGGTGGCGATGCCGTTGCGACGCTTGCTGCGCTCAATCGCGCGCTCGCTGCATTCGTCGGCGACGCTTCAGCGGCGGATGACCTGACGCTCGTCGTGCTGAGTCGCGACAGCGCAACCTGAAAGCGCTTCAGATCAGCCGGGGCACCGTGAACCAGCCCATGCGTTCAGCGCTTGCCGTTGGCGCCCAGCGCCTGCGCGACGCGATCGACGAGATCAGGCGAGGCTTTGGCAACACCGTCGCTCGCCGCCGAGCCCTTGAGCAATTGCGCCGCAACGGTGGCGAGATCGGGCGCCGGAGTCGTGGCGACCTGCGGCTCCGCGGCGGACACGGATGAAGCCGTTGCGACCGGCCCCGGCGGCAGATTGGCCAGTGCGGCAGCACGATCCGCGAAGATCGAAAACAACGGTGTGAAGCCGGCGACATCGAAGACCTGGCGTACGGTCGGGTTGAGTCCCGCCAGGCGGAGACTGCCGTTGCCATCAACCGATTTGGCGAGCATCAGCAGCACGCGAAGCCCCGAGCTGCTGACGTAACCGATGCCTGAGAGATCCAGCAGGAAATTGCGCTCACCCGCTTGCATAAGATCCTGGGCGGCCAGCTCCAGATCGCTCGAGGTCTCGGTATCCAGGCGCCCGCTCAACAGGAGCAGCCGTGTCGCACCGATGCTTTCCTCGCGGATCTCCAGCGCCATTTCAGCCCTCCCGGAAAACGAAGCGCGCCATGCCGATCTGGATCACGTCCTCGTGATGCAGCAAGCGCTGCTGGACGACTTCGGCATTCACCCGCGTTCCGGATTTGCTGCCGAGATCGCTCAGCGTGTACCCCTTTGAATCCACCGTGATCTGCGCGTGGCGCGCCTCGACACCGGGCCCGCCGATGCGGATCTCGTTGCCTGCATCAGCGCCCAGCGATACCGGCTTTGGCGGCAAAGGGACTGCCGAACGCCCGGCTTCCGGGTTCTGCGGGACCAGCCGCGCCGTGCGCAGCGACATCGTCGCATTCGCCCCGAACGTCGGTGCCGCCGAAGCCTCGGACCCCGGCGCTTGCGGTACCGGTGGTGGTGGTGGTGACCGCGGCGGATCAGGCAGCTTGAGAACCTGCAGGATCTGCGTCTGCGCAATGGTCGGCGGACGCACGGGCGGCACATCCACGTCGACCGGTTCGATGACAGCCGGCATTTCCTGCGTGGTCGAAGGCTCCGCCAGCTTCAGTGATGGCGAGGTGCGCGGCGACTGCGCCGGTGGCGGCACGGGTTCGGCCACCGGCGCGCTGACCAGATCATCTTCGCTGGCAAACACTTCAAGGAAACGTGCGCGCAGGCTCTCGCCATGCTTGTGCGCTACCGCGCGTTCCTCGAGCGAAACCTCGATCGCCTTCACGCGCTCCGCGTGCTCCGCGTCGTCGAATTCGCCGAGCTTGTGGCGCAATTCGATCTCCTGGCGATCCAGCTTGACCGCTTCATGCGCGCCGGCAATCTCGGTGAGTATGCCGCGCAAGCGGGCATAGGCTTCCCGCGCCTGCTGGCGCAACGGCTCAGCCTTGGCCTCGACGTTGGCCGCACGCGAGGCGTAGTCGGCGCGCACGCGACCGAATACGGTCGGGTCGAATTCGGATTTCACCGCCTCCAGTCCAGCCAGACGGTCATGCAATACATCGGCATCCTGCTTGAGCGCCTTGAGCGCGTCGATGACACCCAGATCCACGCCGGAAAGGGATTCCGGCATTTCGAAGCTGTTCATCCTGTTGCTCTCCCAGCCGCGTTACGCGGCAACGAATTCCACTTCCACGGCACCAAAACGCAAGGTGTCGCCCGGCATCGCCGGGACATCCACCCCTGTACGCACGCGCGCCCCGTTGACGAAGGTTCCATTCACCGTGCCCACTTCCTCACGCACGAAATACAGATCGCCCCGCCGGATCAGTTTGGCATGCCGGCGACTCAAACTGCGGGTTGGATCCACACCACTGAGGTCGATATCGGGCGTGATGCCGGCGGCGGCATCGGGGCGCCCGACCTGATATTCGATGCGCGAGGGATCGAGATCGAGTAGCTGGCCATCCGCCCGGCGCAATACATAGGTCCTCGATGCCGGCGGTGCGGATGCGGTGCCCGGCAATACCGCAACACCCGGTACCGGCAATTCAACCGGGGCCTCGGGAATCGCGATCGAGGTCGCCGTCCTTACCTCCGCCGATTTCCTGCCGGGAACAGATGGCGCGGCACCCCTTCCACCGCGCAGGGTCGTGATTTCGTTGCGCGCCTGTGCCAGAAGGGCTTCGCTGCGCCGGTGGCGCGCCGCCAGGCCGCGCATGATGCGGACGGCAATCTCGATGTTCTGCCGCAGCAGGTCGGCAAATTCGGCGCGCTCGATACGCAGCAGGCGGCCATTCTCGCGGGCGATCGCGCCGGCAAAGCGCGGCACGTCTTCCAGCATCGCCATTTCGCCGAAGAAGTCGCCCGGGCCAAGCGTCGCCAACGGTTCCGCGCCATGGGCGGCAAGCACGATATCGACTGCGCCGCTCTCGATGATGTACATCGTCTGCCCGCTGTCGCCCTCGCGAAAAACCACCTCGCCGGCACGGACATCGACACCGGCATTGCCTGAGTCGTTCATCAAAAGCTCGCTCTATCCGGTGTCAACCGAAGGGATTTCCGATTATGCCGATGCCCCGAGGCGCCCAGCAACCAGCCATTACCTCGCGAGGGGCTTGCGACATATAGCCGCACAGGCGGTCGCCCGACCGCCATACATCCGCGGAACCAGCCGAATATCCCGGAATCACGTGCCATTGGGCCATACCAGTGGTTGCGATGCTGAAAATGCAACTGATATCATCCTCAGGCTTTGCCGGCGCTCTGCGCCAGCAATCAACCTTTCTGCCGACGTATCCGGACCCAGCATCGTGCGCAATTCAATCGCCCATGGCTGGAGGATTGCCAATCGCACCACGCTCCTGCAGCTTGGCGCGGCGATCGCTGCCGCTGCAGTTTGCGCGCCGTTTGGCGCGCGTGCCGCTGTGGCCGCACTGGCAGGGGGAGTGATCATCGCGTTGGGAAGCTGGTTGTTTGCGCTGCGCCTGTATGGCCAGGGCATTGCCACCGCGCGCAATGTACTGCGCTCGGCCTGGCTGGCACAGCTGGTCAAGTGGTTGTGGTTGTGTGCTGCATTGTATGTAGCCATAGCCGTGGTGAAACTGCCTTTCCCCGGGCTCATCGTCGGGGTCATGGCGGCGCAAATGGCGTTTTGGATCGCACTCATCGCAATCAGGTAACACAATGGCAAGCGAACACTCCGGTCCGGCAAGCATGACCGAATACATCCAGCACCATCTCGTGCACAACACCGTGTCGGTGGGTGATGGCTGGTTCTGGGTAATCAATCTCGACAGCGTCCTGATCAAGCTGGCCTTGATTCTGCTCTTCCTCTTTGTGTTCATTCGCACCGCGCGGCGCGCCACGTCAGGCGTCCCGGGCAAGTTCCAGTGCGCGGTGGAAATGATCGTGCTGTTCGTCGACGGCCTGGTCAAGGAGACCTTCCACGGACGCAGCAAGCTGGTCGCACCGCTGGCGCTGACGATTTTCGTGCTCGTCTTCCTCATGAACTTCATCGACATGATTCCTGTCGATGGGCCACCGGCACTGGCTGGCTTAACCGGCATCAATTACCTGCGTGCCGTGCCGACCGCCGATTTCAGCACGACCCTCGGCATGGCGCTCTGCGTATTCCTGCTGATCCAGTACGTCGGCATCGCGAACAAGGGCCTGAAAACCTTCGTCGCGGAAATCTTTACCGCTCCGTTCGGCAAGTGGGCCGCGCCGGCCAACGTCGCCCTGCGCGTGATCGAGGAACTGGTTCGCCCGCTTTCGCTGAGCCTGCGACTCTTCGGCAACATGTACGCGGGTGAGCTCGTATTCATCCTGATCGCCTGCTTCACGCTCGGCGCGACGCTCGATCATTTCTCGACCTACCTGCTCGGTGCCGGGCAGCTGATCGCCGGGTTCATGTGGACGGTGTTCCACATCCTCGTCATCACGCTGCAGGCGTTTGTTTTCATGACGCTGACCATCGTTTATCTGAGCATGGCTGCCGATCATCACTGACGGCTCCTGGACTGCAAACCGATCACCACTCTTAACAACTACCACCCCGCGTTACGGAGAGAACCATGCAAAACATCAACCTCGTTGCAGACGTGATGAGCACCACACTGATTGCTGCCGCGATCCTGATCAGTCTCGCCGCGATCGGCACGGCCATCGGCTTCGCGCTGCTCGGCGGCAAGTTCATCGAAGGTGCGTCGCGCCAGCCGGAGCTCACCCCGATGCTGCAGACCAAGATGTTCATCGTGGCAGGCTTGCTCGACGCGGTGCCGATCATCGGCGTCGCCATCGCCCTGCTGCTGATCTTCGCCAATCCGTTCATCTCTGCACTCGGCGCAGCCTGATCCAGGTTGAGCAGACCGTTGGCCTCGCGCCGACGGAACTCATGCAGATCCCGGTTGCGGGCTGACCGCAACCGGTTACGGAGAATTACCGATGAACGTTACCGTCACTCTATTCATCCAGGGCCTGGCGTTTTTCTTCACCGCCCTGCTCGTGATGAAATTCGGCTGGCCGCATATCCTCGGTGCCATCGAGGAACGCCAGGCCAAGATCGCCGAAGGTCTTGCCGCAGCCGATCGTGCCAAGCAGGAACTCGCTGACGCCGATTCGCACGTCGCCGAAGAAATTCGCAAGGCTCGCGTCGAAGCGGTTGCGATCGTCGATCGCGCCAACCAGCAGGCTGCGCAGATCGTCGACAAGGCACGCACCGATGCGGTCGTGGAAGCGACCAAGCAGAAGGCGATTGCTGCTGCCGAAATCGAGAACATGTCCCAGCGCGCGCGCGAGGAATTGCGTGGCAAGGTGGCAGAACTGGCCGTTGCCGGTGCGGAAAAGATCCTGAAGCGCGAAATCGATGCCAACGCCCACAAGGCGCTGCTTGATCAACTCGTGACCGAGATCTAAGCCATGTCGAGCGCACTGACTCTTGCCCGACCGTACGCACGCGCCGCTTT
>JBEBXZ010000129.1:0-5846 GCA_040391335.1 Dokdonella fugitiva
GCCTGCGCGTTGAAGCGGCAGCGCGCTGATTCCAGCGCGTTGCGGCCGCACGGCACACGGGGCGACAGGAAGTATGCGAACCGTCTGGCAGCGCATTTTCTGGAGAGCCGGGGCTGCGTCACTCGATATGCGCGATCGTGGCCGCGCGGCTTTCTGGAAAAACGCGAGGCGCGGCCTTCCCCGGGCCATGCAGCAGGAATGCGTTGGCATGACGGATGTGGCGAGCGTCCTTGAGGCGCTTCATGCAGCAAGCGAGGAAATGAATTCCTTATCTTGTGCACAGGCGATATAGTCAGACGCGACGCCCGCGTGATGCGTTCCAGCCCCGCGCCGGGATACAGGGGATTGAAAGATGCATGTTATCGAGGATTCCACGTCCGGCCGTCGGCCGTTGGGGTACGTTCGCACCTTGCTGCTGGCAATGTTCGCGATTCCCTTTTCCGCCTCGGCGCAGACCGTCGCCATTGGCGCCGGTGATCGTTGGCAGACCGACGATGCGGTCGTCGATCTGGACTGCGCGGCTCTCGATGTCGCCGGTAACCTGGACGCCGGGAATGCGCAGATCCGCGGCATCCATCACCTGAGCATAGCGGGCCAGGTGGCAGCCCAGTCGGCCTCGATCGCAGTGGGCGGAGACTGGATCAATCACGGCAGTTTCCTGGCGGGAAACAGCACGGTGGCGTTCGGCGATCGATGTGACGAGGCGCTGAGCATGGTGATCGGGTCTTCGGCGTTTTCAACGTTGCAGTTGACGAGCGCGCGCGGAAAAACGTACGGCTTTGAAGCCGGGCAGACACAGTTCGTCCTGCAGGGGCTGAATCTGGCAGGCACTGTGGGCAATCGTTTGTTGGTGCGCAGCACCCAGCCTGGCTCGCACGCCAGCGTTGCGCTGAGCGAAAGCGGGCTCCAGCAGATATCGTGGATCGATGTCGCGGACATGGAGGCTCCGGTTGGTTCGGCATGGATTGCGCCTGCCACGCCTGAGTCCTTCAACTCGATCGACTCCGGGAACAATGTCCGCTGGTTCCAGCGACTGGATCCGGTCCAGCTTCCCGCCATCTCTCTTCTGGCAACGATCACCTTGGCGCTGGGTTTGGCCTCGCTGGCGATGCGCAGCAGGCGCCTTCGCCATGGAAGCTCTGGATAAGTCCCGGGAATGACGGAAAGAGACCGGATTATCCAGACCTTTTTCAACTTGAAAGCACGAGTACTCACATGACCTCTCATCGCTCATATCGCAATCAACTTCCCCAACGTGCTTTGGTCGTCAGTCTGATGCTGGGGATTGCCATGCCTGCCGGTGCCCAGGTCGTGGTCACTCCGCGCGCGGGGTCGAGCTTCGAGATCCACAGGCAAAGTGGCTCTTCGGTGTTGATGGTTGAAGAGAGTGGTCGCGTATCGGTGCCGGGACTTTCCGCGGCGGCGGATGCCGATACCGTGCTGTGCTTCGAGTACGTCACAGGCGCGCTCGGCCCTTGCGCCACGGGCCTGGGCACCGGAGCGACCGGAGCCACCGGTCCGGCGGGCGTGGCGGGGCCCGCCGGTGAAATGGGGCCGCCGGGTGCAACCGGGGCGATGGGCCCTACGGGCGCAGCCGGTGCCGCAGGTCCAACAGGCCAAGCGGGTGCCACAGGTCCAACAGGCGCATCCGGCGCGATCGGTCCGACAGGCGCCGCAGGTTCGACAGGTAACGCTGGTGCAACGGGTCCGATGGGAGCAACAGGTGCGGTGGGAGCAACAGGTGCCGCCGGCGCCGCGGGTCCAACCGGTGCGATCGGTCCTATGGGCGAGGCCGGCACCGCAGGCCCGACAGGTCCTACAGGCCCCACCGGCTTGGCCGGTGCAGCAGGTCCAACCGGCGCAACAGGAGCGACCGGTGAAATGGGGCCGACAGGCGCAACGGGTGCGGCCGGGACAAGTGCGAATATCACCCGTTACCATGCATATGGCACAGCGGGACGGCCTGGCGTCGCCACCAACGTCGCTACACTCCAGCCCGGAGTCACGCAGACTTTCACACTGGCCACTCCTGCCACTGTGATGATCTGGGCCTCGATTGGTGCAAGAACCACAGATACGAATACGGGCGCCTACGCGACAGTCGATGCGATCATCTACGTCGACGGCAATTTCCTGCCCACGGGTGGATGGAATCGTTTCTCGGTCGTGAATCCCACCACCGCGAATGCATTCAGTACCGTGGCCATCAATACGATCGTCGGGCTGGCCGCGGGCACCCACACGATTGAGCTGCGTACCTTGAGGCTCAACGGAACAACCTCGGTGGACATCGGCGGCAATGCGTCTACTGACGTCAATCCTGGAGAACTGAGCATCATGGTCCTCGAAGGGACGAGCACGCTGTCGACTATTACGAGCGACGTGCCGCGTAAACCGCGCAAGGACTAGCTGGCTAGGGCTTGCGGTGCAGCGGCTTCGATCCCGGAACACGATGCATGGCCTTGTTGATCGGCCGTAGTCGAGGGTTACGAGGAGCGAAGCCGCTGTTCGGCGAAATCCAGGTTTGCACGCACCCTGGCTGTCTGGATCGACGGCAGGGCGGTGTCGGCGAGCAGCGCCAGGCACTCGCGACGGCAGGTTTCATGATCGCCGGTCCAATAGCTGGCGATCGCGAACTCGTCACGACAGCGCCAGCGATACCAGGACTCGTCGACAAACAGACGATCGTTCTTCGGAAACGGACAGGCCAGGGCCTGTGCCGAAAACAGGCGTGCTGAAGTGAAACGTTCCGCTTCCCGGCAATAGCGCGCCAACTGTCCGAGTACTTCGCCAGCGCGCTCGGGTCGGGCGTCGAAAGCCTGCAGATAACGATCGATGATCTCGCCCGCGGGATGTCTCAGGCTTTCGCTGAGCAGCGCAGCGGAATAATGGGAAAACCACACTTCCTCCGCCCAGCCGCCCATCGCGGCGCGGCGTCCGTAACAGGCAAGAGCGGCCTCTGGCTGGGCGCTGTCGCGGTAGCTCTGGGCGAGATAGAACATGTATCGGCTGTTGTCGGGCTCGTCGCGCAACGCCGATTCCAGTATCCGGGCATCGTGCGCGTACTTGGTGCTCGTGTCCTGCTGGCTGCGCGCACCATCGCTGTGCACGCGGACGGTCGGGCCGTGAAGCAGAGGGCTGTCCACAGGACGGCCGCAATCCAGTACGCCGACCCAGCGCCAGGGAAGGGCACTGGCTATCAGGCAGACTCGCGCATAACTCAGCTCGGCGTAGTTCACCTGCAGGGCATATGCATCGCCCACCAGGGAAGGCCGCACATGGCCTTCCGGAAGAACGAGAATCTCATCGGCATCGATCGTGAACAGATAGTCGCCATGTCCGCGCGCCAGATCGATCGCCTCGCTCCGGTTGTGGCCAAAATCCTTCCACGGACGCTCGTGCAGCTCACCCGGCACGTCGGCCAGCAACTGGCGAATGAGCTCCTGCGTGCCGTCGGTCGAGCCGGTATCGACGATCACCCATCGATCAATGAAGGGGCGCACCGAGGTCAGGCAACGCGCGATCACGTGCGCCTCGTTCTTCACGATCATGTTCAGGCAGATTTTGCTCACTGACGCCCCCTGAAATTCACCCGGCTTCGTTTCGCGCTCATCGGGCGATGCCTTGAGAAATCCCCGAGCTACCCCGTCATCCCGACATCTCCCTCTTTGTTGCCGGGGAACTGTCGGGATGGAGGATGACTCAGGGAGCTCCAAGTTTATTGCAGCGACCCGGGCAGATGCGCTGCTGCCGTCAGCGAGTTCCGGTCAGCCGTCGAAGTCAGCTGGCGTGCCGGCGATCGGCCCCGTGATGCTTATGTCGCCGAATCGTCGCCGAGTCGGCTTTGCAGGTAGCGCTCAAGCCCGAGCATGCGGATCAGGCGCAACTGTTGTTCGAGCCAGTGCGTGTGGTCTTCCTCGGTGTCCTTGAGCTGCGCGACCAGGATGTCGCGCGTGACGTAGTCGCCATGCTGCTCGCACAGCACAACACCCTGGGCGAGGTTCTTCCGCACTGCATACTCGACATCCAGGTCACGCTGGAGCATTTCCTCGACCGTCGTGCCCGGCTCGAAAAGATCCGGCCGCATGTCCGGCGTTCCTTCGAGGAACAGGATGCGCCGCAGCAACGCATCGGCGTGCTGGGTTTCCTCCTCCATCTCGTGACCGATGCGCTCGTACAGCACATGCAGGCCGAGATCCTCGTAGCGTCGCGAGTGGATGAAATACTGGTCGCGCGCGGCCAGTTCGCCGCGCAGCAGGAAGATGAGGTATTCGATGACGTCGGGATGGCCTTTCATGGCGCGCTCCATGTGGAAACCCGGACAGTGTGCCGGAACGCGACCGCCGATGACGTGATGCGAATGCGTTCGTTTTGCCTTCGCAGGCCGGAGAGGAAAAGAGGGTTCAGGGAATGCTTTCCAGCGGGCAGCTTCCAATGGGGAAACTGCTACTCACTGGCCTCCCCTCCCTACTCCACCGTCACCGATTTTGCCAAATTGCGCGGCTGGTCCACATCGGTGCCGCGCAGCACGGCGACGTGGTAGGCGAGCATCTGCAGCGGGACGGTGAATACCGCGGGTGCGATCAGGTTGCCGCCGGAGTTCACCTTGATCACCGCGCCGCGCAGGCCGCTGTCGGCGATGTGGACGTCGTTGTCGGCGAAGACGAACAATTCGCCGCCGCGCGCGCGGACTTCCTCGATGTTCGACTTGAGCTTTTCGAGCAGCGAATTGTTCGGCGCGACGGTGATGACGGGCATGTCCTCATCGACGAGGGCGAGCGGGCCGTGCTTGAGTTCGCCGGCCGGATAGGCCTCGGCGTGGATGTAGGAAATTTCCTTGAGTTTGAGCGCGCCTTCGAGGGCGACCGGATAGTTCACGCCGCGGCCGAGGAACAGCGCATGGCTCTTGTTGACGAAGCGTTCGGCGAGCTTCGCGATTTCCGGTTCGAGTTCGAGCGCTTCGCTGATGCGTCGCGGCAGCGTGCTCAGGTCGTTGACGAGTTGGGTGTATTTCGCGGGATCGAGGCCATTCATGCGCGCGAGTTCGAGCACGAGCAGGGCGAGCGCGGCGAGTTGGGTGGTGAAGGCCTTGGTCGAGGCGACGCCGATTTCCGGGCCGGCGCGTGTCATCAGCACGAGATCGGCTTCGCGCACGAGGCTGGATTCGGGAACGTTGCAGATCGCGAACGAACCGAGATAGCCATGCTGGCGACCCTCGCGCAAGGCGGCGAGGGTGTCGGCGGTTTCGCCGGATTGCGAGATCGCGAGAAACAGGCTGTCCTTCGGCACCACCGCGCGGCGATAGCGATATTCGCTGGCGACTTCAACGCTGCAGGGAATGCCGGCGAGGCCCTCGAGCCAGTAACGCGCGACGAGTCCGGCGTGATAGCTCGTGCCGCAGGCGATGATCTGGACGTGGCGCACGCGCTGCAGCAGCTCATCGGATTGCACGCCGAAGATGTTCGGCAGGATGTGGCCATTCGCGACGCGACCTTCGAGCGTATCCGCGATCGCGCGCGGCTGCTCGAAGATCTCCTTGAGCATGTAGTGGCGGTATTCGCCGCGTTCCACCGCATCGGCGGACATCTCGCTCGTATGCACCTTGCGTTCGACGGCATTGCCATCGCTGTCGTAGACCTGCATCGAGGCGCGCGTGATCTCGACGAGATCGCCTTCATCGAGATAGGCGAACTGGTTGGTCACCTTGATCAGCGCCTGGACGTCCGAGCCGAGGAAGTTCTCGCCGATGCCGAGGCCCACGACGAGTGGACTGCCGCGCCGGGCACCGATCACGCGACCGGGTTCGTCGCGGCTCATGACGGCGATCGCATAGGCCCCATGCAGGC
>JBEBXZ010000130.1:0-5833 GCA_040391335.1 Dokdonella fugitiva
GACTGACGGCAACGTCTTCATCGATGATGTGGTGATCGAAGCAACACCGTAACAAGCACCGGCGCATGTCTGATGACATGCGCCGGTCTTGCGGATGCATCCGCATCCGGATGAACCACTTGAAGGCCTCCCTCCGGGGAGGCCTTTTTTGTTGGTGTTGGGAGCAACGAATGCCGCGTGCTTCGAGAGGGCAAACGGGGTCAGGCTGATATGCGACGCCACGTATGGCGACAGCAGGTGCATCAATGCCGCAGATGGATGTCGGGCCGGTTCGTTGACCGATCAGGACGATCTTAACGGGGCTGCGGGCGAGCGGCACGGTGCGCCGCGCAACAAGCAATCGATGATCAGGCGGGATGCGGTGGACTGGAGAGACGTGACGCCGCAAGCTCGATTGCGAGCCTGGTGGCGGTGATCAGGCTGCCGGAATCCGCTTTGCCGGTACCGGCAAGATCGAGCGCGGTGCCGTGGTCGACCGAGGTGCGCACATAGGGAAGTCCGAGAGTGATGTTCACGGCATTGCCGAAACCGGCGTGCTTGAGCACGGGCAGGCCCTGGTCGTGGTACATCGCGAAGACCGCGTCGTAGTGCGCAAGGTGGCTCGGCACGAAAGCGGTGTCGGCAGGCAGCGGACCGATCAGGTTCATGCCTTCGCTGCGCAACTGCTCGATGACCGGAATGATCGTCTCGACTTCCTCGCGGCCGAGATGACCGCTTTCACCGGCATGCGGATTGAGGCCGAGTACGGCGATTCGCGGCGCGGCGATGCAAAAGCGCTCGACCAGATCGTGTTGAAGGATGCGCAGCTTGCGCAGCAGGCGATCGCGCGTGATCGCGGCAGGCACGGCCGACAGCGGAAGATGGGTGGTCGCAAGCGCGACACGCAGATCGCCTGCGACGAGCATCATGACGACATCCCGTCTGGCGCGCTCGGCAAAGAACTCGGTATGCCCGGTGAAAGGGATTCCGGCGTCGTTGATGATGCCCTTGTGCACGGGCGCCGTGACGATGGCATCGAACTCGCCTGACTGCGCCCCTTCGGCCGCGCGCGCGAGGGTATCGAGCACATAGGAAGCATTGCGTGGATCGAGCTTTCCGGCGACAACAGGTGCCCGCAGTGCGATGGGCAGTACCCGGAAGGCGGTGGGCGCGGCTGGCAGTCCGGCGGACTCTCCATGCGCGCCGAAGTTGATGCCGATCGCACGCGCACGCTGTGACAGCAGATCCGGATCCGCGATGGCGATCAGATCGGCGCCACAATCCAGCGTTGTGAGACGTGCGATCAGTTCCGGCCCGATGCCCGCCGGTTCGCCCGCAGTCAGAGCGACCCGCGGGCGGCGGCGATCAGTTGGCTGCGCCGGCACCTGCGGTTCCGGGCAGGCGGATTTCGATGTACGCGTCGGAACGCAGCTGGCGCAGGAAGCTTTCGTATTCCTCGTCAGCCTTGCGCGCGCCAAGCGTCTGCCGTGCCTTGTCGCGCTCGGCATCGACGGTGCGATCCTGGGTGCGGGTGGCGAGACGCTCGAGTACGTGCCAGCCGGCATCGCTGTCGAAGGGCTCGCTGAGTTCTCCGTCCTTCAATCCCTCAAGAACCCGACCGACGCGTGGACCATACCCATTGAGGGCGAACCAGCCCATGTCGCCACCGAGGTTGGCAGTCGGGCCATCTTCGGAGAACTCCCTGGCCAGCTTGGCAAAATCCTCGCCGGCCAGCAGGCGGCGATGGATGTCCTCGACTGTCTTTTGCGCCTGTTCACCGGACACGATCTCGGTTTTCTTGATCATGATGTGACGCGCGTGATACTCGGTGACGAGTTCGGTTGCCGCAGCGCGTTTCTCGATCAGCTTGATGATGTGGAAGCCGTTCGGTCCGCGTACGGGCTGGCCTGTCTCGCCAGGCTGGAGCTTGTCGGCAATTTCAGCAAATGCCGGCGGCACTTCATCGTAGCCGCGCCAGCCCAGATCACCGCCTTCGAGCGCGTTGGGCGCATCGGAATAGCGGATTGCCGCAGCGGTGAAATCGAGACCTTCCTGGATCTGGCGTACGACGTCATCGGCCTTCGTCTGCGCCGCCGAGATCTGCTCGGGTGTCGCCCCATCGGGGAGGGTGATCTGGATGTGCCCGATGTGCAGTTCGCCACGCTTGACGCCGCCATTCTTGAGCAGCAGATCGATCTCGGTATCGCTGACCTGCACGCGTCCCATGATGACGCGCTGACGCAGGCGCTGCACCAGGGATTCATCGCGCACGGTGGAGCGGAACTGGTCCCAGCCCAAACCCTGCTGGGCCACGGCCTGGCGCAACTGCGAGACGTCCATGCGGTTCTGCTGGGCGATCTGGTTGACGGTCTGATCGACTTCCGCGTCCGACATCTTGACGCCGGTGCTGTCGGCTCGCTCGACCTGCAGCTTGGTCATGATGAGACGGTCGAGCACCTGGCGTTCCAGCACCGAACGCGGCGGCAGTTGCTGCGGATTGGCTGCGTATTGGGTGGTGATCGCGTTGACCTGGCGATCGAGTTCGCTCTGGAGGATCACGTCTTCGTCGACGATGGCGACGATGCCGTCCAGAGGATCGGTCGTCATCAGTTGTGCCTGCGCGCATGGCGCGGCGATGGCAAAGGCGAAGGCAACAGTGGCGAGCAGCTTTTTCATGCGCATCGATATTCCGGAACAACCCGTGGAGAGCGGGCTGGATTGTAGGGAGGTGCGGCCGGGCAGAGGTTAAAAAAGTCGGTAGGCATGCCGGAATCCGGATGGATCCGACGCGACTTCCTACTGATATCCCAGAATAGCACGGCGCAGAAAGTCGCCTGTCTTCTGGCCGATCGAGCCCACGCCCTTGAACTCGACCTCGAAGTACAGCGCATTGGTCGCGTCGCCCTGCACGTTGTGCACGTAGCGCCGACCGAGCAGGCGCCATGCCACGCAGCAGCTCTCGTGCTCGAATCCGGCGAAGGCTTCGAGGGTCTTGTCGTCGCGCAGGGAATAATTCCAGCGTCCGACCAGACGCCAGGCGGCATTCAGCGGGATCAGCACCGATGCATCGGCCTGTTCAAGGAAATCGCGGCGGAAACGGTACGAGACATTGACAACACCGTCACTGCCGAAGCGGTTCTGCACGCCGATCGCCGAGAGGTCGGTACGGTCGCTGTTCGGGTTCCATTGATTGGAGAATGTCGCGCGCCAGCGCTCGTTGATGCGCAAATCGAGCTCGCCAATGTAGGCGGAGCCCGAAAAATCGGTTTGCGGCCGGCCGGGCAGTTGCACGCGCTGTTCGTCGAAGTAGCGGATCTGGCCAAAGCTGGCGGATAGCCGCTCGTTGCCGGTGCTGTCGTCGATCAGGCGCGAGGTCAGGGCGAGCGTCAGGTTGTTGGCATCCATCTGCCGGTCGGCACCGACAAAGCGGTTCGGGCGGAACAACTGGCCGAAGCTGAAAGGCACTTCCTGCGTATCGAACAAGGGCAGGTTGTCCTGGTTGCGATACGGAACATGCAGGTAGTAGGCACGTGGTTCGAGTGTCTGCGTATAGCCATTGCCGGCGATCGACAGCGAGCGCTCGAACATCAGGCCGGCATCCAGGCTGGCGATCGGCACGCCGCGATCGGGCGTCTTGTCATTGTCGCGATCGAGGTGGTAACTCGTGTAGCGATAGCCGATTTCCGGGCGCACGAAATACGCGGCAGTCTCCAGTGGATAGGCGATGTACGGATAGAGGTCGAGACGCTGGCCGTCGATCGCTTCGTCCTTGGAGAACGCCACGAACTCGGACTTGAGGCCGCCATCGAGTCCGCCGAGCAGGTTGTGGTCGGCATTGAACACGACGCGCGGAAGGCGTCGGTAAGGTTCGGCGCCTGGCGTCAGGGTTGGATCGGTGATCTGGTACTCGTCGCCGCCGATGCTCGCGTTCCACCATTCGCCACGACCTTTCAGGTACGCGCTGGAAGGCAGCAGCGTGGTCGCGGCGATGTTGAGGCTGCGGCCGAAATCCTCGAAATACTGGTCGTCCGATGCGCGATTGATATTGATCGCCGCACCCCAGTTCGCATTGAAGCGGGTTGCATTGTCCCAGTGGAAAAGGCTCCGTCGCCCATCGCCCTCGCGATCACTCGGCAGCCAGTTGAGTTCGAAACGACCGCTGCTGGATGGCAACAGGTAGCGGAATTCGCCGCCAAGCATGAGCCCGCGCTGGGTCATCAGGCGGGGCGTCAATGTGGCGTCGTAGTTGGGCGCCAGATTCAGGTAATAAGGCAGCGTGACGTCGAATCCGCGATCGCTGTTGTAGCCGATATCCGGATACAGAAAACCCGATTTTCGACGATCATCGAGCGGAAAGCTCGCATACGGCAGCCAGAAAACCGGGACATCGTGGACGCGGAATGTCAGGTCGCGTGCCTTGCCGATGCCTGCGGCCTGATCCAGTTGCATGTCGCGCGCACGGAATTCCCAGCTCGGCGAATCGAGCGGACAGGTGCTGAAACTGGTATCGGTGAGCTGCGCATGTTCGTCATCCCGCATGACCGCCACGGCGGCCCGGCCATTGCCGCGTGAGGACAGCAACTGGTAGCGCACCTCGTGCAGCGTTGCCTGGCCAGGATCCGTGGTGCCCTTGCCGTCTTTCGCCGACATCAGCATGTCGCGATCCTGGTAACGCAGGTTGCCTTCGGCGGTCCATTGCGTGCTGGTCTGCGCGTAGGTGAAACGATCGGCGCGAATCAGCTGGTCCAGTTGCTGGATGCTTGCATCGCCTTCCAGTACATAGGTTTCGCCATCGCCGGATTGTGTCTGGCGGCCGCGAACCTCGGTCGGTGCGAGCGCGCGATCACCGGTTTTCGGCAGGTCGGCGACGTAGAAGTCGAGCAGGTCATTCTTCCTGCACATCGACCAGTCGATAGCCGGGCTCTTGCAGACGAAGACGCCGATCGGGCAGGTCGGCGAAGCAGGGCTGGCCCAGGCCGGGAGCGCCAGGCAGAGCAGGATGGCGGCGGCAATCGCACGCCGGCGAAGCAGGAATTCGTGGGAAGGCAGCACGGTCTTGGTGGGCGCCAGATGCGAGGACGCGCTAGCTTGCCGAATCGTCGCTGCCTCGGCAAACACTGCGTTACTGCGCGAACCAGGGATCGATCAAGGCGGCGACATGCGCAACCGTCGACTCGCGCAGTGCGACGAGGCTGTAGCCACCCTCCAGGCTGGAGACCAGGCGGCCTCCCGCATGCCGTTCGGCGAGCGCCACGAGCTGCTCGGTGATCCAGGCGTAGTCGCTGGCTCCCAGATTGAGGTTGGCCAGCGGATCGAGGTGGTGCGCGTCGAAACCAGCGGAGACCAGTACCAGTTGCGGGGCGAATGCGTCCAGCGCGGGAAGCAGGGTGGTCTCGAACGCGGCGCGGAATTCGTCGGAACCCGCCTCGGGTGCGAGTGGCACATTGACGATGTTGTTGCGCGCCCCGTGTTCCGTGCGCGCGCCGCTGTCCGGATACAGCGGCGACTGGTGGATCGATGCGTAAAGTACGTGGGGATCGGCCCAGAAGATGTCCTGCGTTCCGTTTCCGTGGTGAACATCGAAATCCACGATCGCGACGCGCCGCAGCCCGTGCGCCGCAACGGCGTGCGACGCCGCGACGGCGATGTTGTTGAACAGGCAAAAGCCCATCGCGACCTTGGGTGTCGCGTGATGACCCGGCGGACGCACGGCGCAGAACGCACGCCGTACGCCTCCGGCCAGCACCGCATCGACCGCTGCGCAACAGGCGCCGGCCGCACGCAATGCCGCTTCGCTGGAACCGGGCGACATCCAGGTGTCCGCATCCAGTTGGCGCATGCCGGTGTCCGGTGC
>JBEBXZ010000131.1:0-5794 GCA_040391335.1 Dokdonella fugitiva
GGCACGATCCTCTACGAACTCGTCTGCGGTGTCGGACCCTACGTGCTGGATCGCAACGACTTCGCTGCCGTCGAGTACGCGGTGCGCGAGGTCGAACCGCAGGCGCCGACCCAGGCCATCTCGCGCAAGGCGCGTGGCAAGGCCGATCCCGCGGCACGCCTCGAAGCACGCCACACCGGCATCAAGGGGTTCCGCGCGACCGTGCGCGGCGATCTCACGCGCATCCTCGGCAAGGCGCTCGCAAAGGAGCCCGAGCGTCGCTACGCAACCGTGCAGGCGTTCGCCGAGGATCTCTCGCGCTGGCTCGACGGCCAGCCCGTGTACGCCTCCGGCAATCGCCTCGGCTACCGCATCGGCAAGTTCGTCCGGCGCAACCTCATTGCCGTGTCGATCGCTTCCGGACTCGTGCTCTGCCTCGCGGCGGCGATCGCTCTCGCCCTGCGCAGCGCCTGGAACGAGCGCATCCAGCGCGAGGCCGCCGTCGCCGAAGCCGCGCGCATCGCCGCCGTGCGCGATTACACCCTGCTGATGTTCCGCGAGGCCGGCGAACACGGCGATGGCACCAACACGACCGCGCGCGACGTGCTCAGGCGCGGTGCCGAAGGCATCCTCACGCGTTTCGCCGACAAGCCGGAAGAAGGCCAGGTGATCGCGGTCAACCTCGCCGATCTGTACATGCAGCTCGGCGACTTCGAAGGCGCTTCGACACTGCTTGAACGCCTCGTCGCATGGCCCGGCATCGAAGCCAGTCCTGACGTGTTGGCGCGCGCGCGCCACAATCTCGCCCAGGTCGACTACCTGCGCGGCAACGCCGGCCGCGCGCGGGAACTGCTCGACGCCGCACAGGCCTGGTGGCAGGCACGACCGCAACGGTATGCGCCCATACTCAACGAAAGCCGCATCACCCAGGCCCAGCTCGAACGTGCCGAACGCAAGCTTGACCAGGCCATCGCCACCCTCGAAGCGGCGATCCCCGAGCGCCGCCGCCTGGTCGGCGACGACCGCGAGGTGCTCAACGCGCTGAACACGCTCGTGCTCGTGCTGATCGACATGGGACGCTACGAAGAAGCCGTCGCCAGGGCTGACGAGGCGCTGCTCCTGTCGAAAGGCGAGAACGAGGGGATCACGCTCGGCCTCGTCAACAACCGGGGCGCGGCGAAGGTGCACCTGAAGCGCTACGACGAGGCGATCGCGGATTTCCGCCAGGTAGTCGAGATGCGACGCCAGTTGTTCGGTCGTTCGCCCGAATTGGCCGCCGCACTGGTCAGCCTCGCGGTGACGATGACGCGCAGCGGAGTGGGCGATGATCCGCAGAAACAGGTGCAGAAACTTCGCGAGACGGTCCCACTGGTCGAGGAATCCCATGCGATCGCCAGCGAGTTCGGTGGTGAAGCCGGGCGCATCACGATGATCGCGCGACCCGTGCTTGCCGAGACCTATGCGCGCATCGGGCGTGTGGACGAGGCCGCCCCGCTGGCTGATGCCTCGGTGCACGTCGCCAAGGACAACTTCGGCGACGCCAATGCGTTCACTGGCATCGCCCTGCGCGCGCGCGCATGGGTGCGCGTCGCCCAGCACAACGACGCCGAAGCGCGCGCCGACCTCGCCGAGGCCAAAGCCGTATTCACCCGCCTGGGCAAGGGCGGCGAGGTCTACCTGCTCTCGCTTGCGCAGGTGGAAGCAGCGCTCGACGCCAGCGGCAACCCTCCTGCCACGCCCGCATCACGACATCGCGACTGAGGTCAGGCCATGAAGCACCCCGGCCTCGTCCCTGGTCAGTGGCGGCCAAAGAATCGCGCGATGCGGTTGAAGAAGCCCGGCTTCTTGTGCGATCCGGCTGCCGAGGCCGCTTCATCAGCCCCTGCGGCGCCGCGGACATCGGTGGGTTCCGAACGCGGAGTACGCTCGCGCCGCGGCTTGCGCTCGCCGGCCGGGACTTCGGACTTGGCCGATTCCACACGCGCGCCATTTCCATTTGTCGCGGCGATCTCGCCGCCTTCGCGACGCGAGCGACCACGCCCGCCACGACGACGACGCTTCTTCGGCGCCCCGGTTTCATCGGTCGCAGCCGGCGCTTGTGGCGCAGGCTGCGCTGTCGCCTCGACCACGGCCTTCGGCTCGGCGGCGCGTGGCGGACGCTCGCCTCTCGGCGCCGGACGCTTGCCATCGCGACTGCCCGCGCGCGGCGGGCCTGAACGCGATCCGGGCTTGCGCGGGCCGTCGTTCTTGGGCGGTGCGCCAGCGGTATTGCGCAGGTCGTCCGCGGCATTGGCTTCGACATCTTCCTCCGCCGATACGCCGGGCGCGCCCTGGCGCGGCGGCGGGATGACCAGCATTTCCGGCGTGACCGACGCGGTAGGAATCTTCTGTCCGATATACGTTTCGATATCCGGCAGGCCCATCGCATAGCGGTCGCAGGCGAAGCTGATCGCATCGCCCTCGGCGCCGAGGCGTGCCGTGCGCCCGATGCGGTGCACGTAGTCCTCCGCATCCTGCGGAAGATCGAAATTGAAGACGTGCGAGACGGCCGGAATATGCAGGCCGCGGGCAGCGACGTCGGTCGCCACGAGAATCTCGATATTGCCTTTCTGGAACTGTGCCAGCAGGCGTTCGCGCTTGGCCTGCGGCACGTCGCCGGACAGGGTCGCGACGCGATGCCCCTGGCGTTCGAGGGAGCGCGTGACGCGCTCGGCAACGACCTTGGTATTGATGAAGACGATGCTGCGATGCTCCTCGAGCTTGCCGAGCAGGTTGAGCAGCAAGGGCATCTTTTCCTCCGATGCCGGGAAGTACACGACCTGGCTCACGCGATCGGCCGTGACGTTGTCGGTTTCGACCGTCAGCTTCTCCGGCTCGTTCATGTGATCGTAGGCGAGTTCGAGCACGCGATGGCTCAGCGTGGCCGAGAACAGCATGCCCTGGCGCTCGGCCGGTGGCGGCATGCGCCGCAGCAGGAAGCGGATGTCCTTGATGAAACCGAGATCGAACATGCGATCGGCCTCATCCAGCACCACCGATTCGACCGCGCGGAACGACACGACATGCTGCTTGAGGTAATCGATGATGCGACCGGGCGTCGCGATGACGATATCGATACCGTCCTTGAGCATCTCGCGCTGCTTGTCGTAATCCACGCCGCCGTAGATCAGGGCCGAAGTCAGCCCGGTGTGGCGGCCGATATTGCGGAAATCCTTTTCGATCTGGATCGCCAGTTCGCGCGTTGGCGCGAGGATCACCGCACGCGGATCGCCGGTCTTGCGCTCGACCATGGCCGGCTGGGTCAGCAGGCGATTGAGCACGGCGACGAGGAACGCGGCGGTCTTGCCGGTGCCGGTCTGCGCCTGGCCGGCGATATCGCGACCTTGCAGGGCAAACGGCAGGGTCAGCGCCTGGATCGGCGTGCAGCGGATGAATCCGGAGTCATTCAAGCCCGCCAGCAGGCTCGGATGCAGATCAAAACTTTCGAAAACAATATCGGTAAGCGGTTGCTGATGTGACATTCGATGGAGATCTCTTGGAGGCGGCGTCCGGGGTCTGCGGCCTTGTGGCGGGCTCGACCCGCCCCCAACTTGCGCAGGACAGCCGATTTGGGCTGAAATGGACTGGCATCGAACGAAGATTCGTCGTTCAGTCCACGCCGTGTAAACCGGGCAAGTGTAGCGGAAGCCGCTGGTCTACGCTCGGAATACGGCCTCCCCCACTTTCCATATGGAGAACCACGTGAGCCAGCAAATCGCCCACGTCAGCGACGATCAGTTCGAAGCCGAGGTATTGCAGTCGTCGGAACCCGTACTTGTCGACTTCTGGGCCGAATGGTGCGGCCCGTGCAAGATGATCGCACCAATCCTTGATGAGCTTGCCCAGACCTACGGCGGTCGTCTCAAGGTCGCGAAGATCAATATCGACAACAACCAGAAGACCCCGCGCAACTACAACGTGCGTGGCATTCCGACCCTGATGATCTTCAAGGATGGCAAGGTCGAGGCGACGCAGATTGGTGCAATCAGCAAGACCCAGCTGACCCAGCTGATCGACCGCACGCTGTAATTTCGAGGCGGCACCTGCCGCTGCGCAATGGCATCGGCGCCAGACAGGCGCCGATGCCCGCGAATACCGGATGCTGGACGCCTGCAATTCGCAATGCTAAGTTAGTTCCACTTCCGACGAGCGCATCCGCTCAGGTGTTCGGAACCCCCCCGTAATCCCTTTTCCCCTACGGCACCCAACGAGGTCCGTCCGTGTCCGATATCGATAATCCAGAAAGTGGCGAATCCGCCGCGCCGCCGGCTCGTCCGGAACCCCGCCCGCGCCAGCCGCGTGCGCCGCGAGCCCCGCGTGCCGAAAGCGCCGCTCCATCACAGCCGACACCCGCCGAGCAGCAAGCGGATTACCGTCCGCCGGGCAATGAGTTCGTTGCCGCGCCGGCGCAAAGTGAAGGCAACAGCAACGTCCGCAACGAAAGTGGCGATGCCGGCCAGCAGCGTTCCGACAACCGGAACGAAGGCCAGCAGCAAGGCCAGGAGCATTCCGGCAATGAGGGCGACAACAATCGCTCCAGTGAAGAATCTCCGCAGCACAATCCGCAGCAGCGCAACCCGCAGCAAGGGCAGCAGGGCGGCCAGCAACAGGGCCAGCAGCGCCAGCAAGGCCAAGGTCCGCGTGCGCGCCGTGATCGCGACCGCCGCGGCGGCAGCGGTGGTGGTGGTGGCAATGGCAACAACCGCAACCAGAACAATCCGCATCGCGGCCTGCCGAACTACGACGAGGAATACGTCGAGAGTCGCGACAACGGCCCGCTGATCGATCTCAACGAGCTCAAGCGCAAGAACGCACTCGAACTGATCGCCCTGGCCGAAACGCTCGGCATCCAGGAGGGCGTTGCCCGCGCGCGCAAGCAGGACGTGATCTTCAACATCCTGAAGGCGCATGCCCGCGCCGGTGGCGGCATCTACGGCGAAGGCGTGCTCGAGATCCTGCAGGATGGCTTCGGCTTCCTGCGCGGCCCGGACCAGTCCTACCTCGCCGGCCCCGACGACATCTACGTGTCGCCGTCGCAGACGCGTCGCTTCAACCTGCGCACCGGCGACTACATTGCCGGACGCATTCGTCCTCCGAAAGAAGGCGAGCGCTACTTCGCGCTGCTCAAGGTTGATCACATCAACGGCGAGCCACCGGAAGCCTCGAAGAACAAGGCCCTGTTCGAGAACCTGACCGCGCTGTTCCCGCGCAAGTCGTTCCGCCTCGAACGCGGCAATGGCTCGACCGAGGACATCACCGGCCGCATCCTCGACCTCGTCGCACCGATCGGCAAGGGCCAGCGCGGCCTGATCGTCTCGCAGCCGAAAGCCGGCAAGACGATGATGCTGCAGAACATCGCGCAATCGATCGTGCACAATCATCCAGACGTGCACCTGATCATCCTGCTGATCGACGAGCGTCCCGAGGAAGTCACCGAGATGCAGCGCGGCGTGCGCGCCGAGGTCATCAGTTCGACCTTCGATGAGCCGGCGACGCGTCACGTGCAGGTCGCCGAGATGGTGATCGAGCGCGCCAAGCGCCTGGTCGAGCACAAGAAGGATGTGGTCATCCTGCTCGATTCGATCACGCGTCTCGCACGCGCCTACAACACTGTGATCCCGTCCTCGGGCAAGGTGCTGACCGGCGGTGTCGATGCGAACGCGCTGCAGCGTCCGAAGCGTTTCTTCGGCGCTGCGCGCAACGTCGAGGAAGGCGGTTCGTTGACCATCATCGCCACCGCGCTGGTTGAAACCGGCTCGAAGATGGACGAGGTGAT
>JBEBXZ010000132.1:0-5791 GCA_040391335.1 Dokdonella fugitiva
AGCCTGATCCCGATGCTCGGAGAAATCCTGCATCGTGGTGGCAAGAATGGCCTCAAGGACATGGTCATCGGCATGGCCCATCGCGGTCGCCTCAACGTGCTGGTCAACATCCTCGGCAAGCCGCCATCCAAGCTGTTCGATGAGTTCGAAGGCCGCTACGACCATCCGGATGATCCGGCCCACTCCGGCGACGTGAAGTACCACATGGGCTTCAGCGCGAACGTGCGCACGCCGGGTCGCACCGTGCACGTTGCGCTGGCATTCAATCCCTCGCACCTGGAAATCGTCGACCCGGTGGTCGCGGGTTCCGTACGCGCGCGCCAGACCCATCGCAGCGATGTCGCACGCGAGCACGTGGTGCCGGTGCTGATCCATGGCGATGCCGCATTCGCCGGCCAGGGCGTGGTCATGGAACTGTTCCAGATGTCGCAGGCCACGGGTTTCGCGGTCGGCGGCACGATCCATATCGTCATCAACAACCAGGTCGGCTTCACGATCTCGAACCCGCACGACGCGCGTTCCACCTTGTATTGCACCGATGTCGCGAAGATGGTCAACGCGCCGGTGTTCCATGTGAACGGCGATGATCCGGAAGCGGTGCTGTTCGTTTCGCGCCTCGCCTACGACTATCGCCAGAAGTTCAAGCGCGACGTCGTTATCGATCTGGTCTGCTATCGCCGTCACGGACACAACGAGGCCGATGAACCATCGGCAACCCAGCCGCTGATGTACAGGATCATCCGTGCGCGTCCAACGCTGCGCGAGTTGTACGGCAAGCAACTGATCGCCGACGGCGTACTCAGCGCCGCCGACGCGCAGGCGATGTCCGATGACTACCGCAAACTGCTTGAAGCCGGAGCGCCGATTGCCGGTGTCGATACCGACTTCCACGACCCGCATGCGGTGGACTGGTCGCGGCACATGAGCAACGACGTGTTCCAGCAGGTGCAGACGGGCATCAGCAAGCAGGACATGGACGCCGTCAACGCCAGCCTGCTCAAGGTTCCGTCCGGCATCACGCTGCATTCGCGCGTCGCCAAGATCTATGACGACCGCGCGAAGATGGCTGCGGGCACGCAGCCGGTCGACTGGGGCTTCGCCGAAAACCTCGCCTACGGCACGCTCGTCGCCGGCGGCAATGACCTGCGCCTGGTCGGCCAGGATGTGGGTCGCGGCACGTTCTTCCATCGCCATGCCGTGATGCATGACCAGAAGAGCGGCGCGCGTCATATCCCGTTGTCCACCCTGCGCGCCGATGCTTCGGTCGAGGTCATCGACTCGCTGCTCAGCGAGGAAGCGGTCATGGCCTTCGAATACGGCTATGCCACGGCGCAGCCGGATACGCTGGTGATCTGGGAAGCGCAGTTCGGCGATTTTGCGAATGGTGCGCAGGTCGTCGTCGATCAGTTCATCTCCTCCGGCGAATCGAAGTGGGGGCGCCTGTGTGGCCTCGTGCTGCTGCTGCCGCACGGCTATGAAGGCCAGGGTCCGGAGCACTCCTCGGCCCGCCTCGAACGCTATCTGCAATTGTGCGCACTCGAGAACATGCAGGTCTGCGTGCCGACCACGCCGGCCCAGATGTTCCACCTGCTGCGCCGCCAGATGCTGCGCTCCTGCCGCAAGCCGCTGGTCGTCATGACGCCGAAATCGTTGCTGCGCCACAAGCTGGCGGTGTCGACGCTCGATGAAATCGAAAACGGGAGCTTCCAGCTCGTCATTCCCGACAGCACCGCGAAGAACCCGAAGAAGGTCAAGCGCGTCGTGCTGTGTTCCGGCAAGGTCTACTACGACCTCATCGAGGAAGCGGGCAAGCGCGAAATCAGCGACGTGGCGATCCTGCGCGTCGAGCAGCTGTATCCGTTCCCGCGGCCCGAAGTCATTGCTGAACTCACCAAATATCCTGCAGCCAATGAGATCGTCTGGTGCCAGGAAGAGCCGATGAACCAGGGTGCGTGGTACCAGATCAAGCACCATTTCCAGGCCGTGGTTTCCAGCAAGCAGACGGTTGCCTATGCCGGTCGCCCGCGCTCGCCGGCACCCGCTTGCGGGCATCTCAGCACCCATATTGCCGAACAGGCCGCACTCGTCGAACTCGCGCTGGTCGCCCCGATGGGCAATGACTACGCTTCGGAATGACTTGACGCCACTCCTGCACGCCACCATTCAAATTGCCAGCACGCTCCCAGGACAACAATCATGAGCCTTGAAATCAAAGTTCCGGTCCTTCCCGAATCCGTTTCCGACGCCACCATCGCCACCTGGCACAAGAAGCCGGGCGATGCCGTCAAGCGCGACGAGAACCTGGTCGATCTCGAAACCGACAAGGTCGTGCTCGAAGTGCCGGCACCGGCCGATGGCGTGCTCAAGGAAATCCTGGTCGAGGCCGGCACCACGGTGAACAGTGGCCAGTTGATCGGCATCGTCGTCGAAGGCGCGGCCGCGGCCGCGGCTGCGGCTCCCGCGGCGGCTGAGGCAAAAGCCGATGCCCCGGCGAAGAGCGAAGCACCGAAAGCAGCAGCGCCTCCTGCCGCGAAGGGCGTCGAGGATCTGTCGCCAGCGGGACGTCGCGTCGCGGTCGAAGAGAAGATCGATCCGTCGACCGTCACCGGTACCGGCCGCGATGGTCGCGTGACGAAGGAAGATCTGGTCAACCAGTCCAAGGCTCCTGTCGCCGCACCGGCCGCCGCCGTCGCGCCGACGCCGGGTTCGCGCCCGGAAGAGCGCGTGCCGATGACGCGCATGCGTTCGAAGATTGCCGAGCGCCTGATGCTGTCGAAGAATTCGATCGCGATGCTGACCTCGTTCAACGAAGTCAACCTGTCCAAGGTTGCGCTGATGCGCAAGGAACTCGGCGAACAGTTCGAGAAGACGAATGGCGTCAAGCTCGGTTTCATGAGCTTCTTCGTCAAGGCCGCCGCGGAAGCGCTCAAGCGTCACCCGGTCGTGAATGCCTCGGTCGATGGCAGCGACGTGATCTATCACGGCTACCAGGACATCTCGGTCGCGATCTCGACCGACAAGGGCCTGGTCACGCCGGTCCTGCGCGATGCGCAGAACATGAATTTCGCCGATATCGAGAAGGCCATCATCGGCTACGCCAGGAAGGCGCGCGAAGGCGGCCTCAAGCTCGAAGACCTGCAGGGCGGCACGTTCACGATCACCAACGGCGGCACGTTCGGCTCGCTGTTCTCGACGCCGATCGTCAATCCGCCGCAGTCGGCGATCCTCGGCATGCACACGATCAAGGAACGCGCGATCGTCGAGAACGGCCAGGTCATCGCCGCGCCGATGATGTATCTGGCGATCAGCTACGACCACCGCATCATCGACGGCAAGGACGCGGTGCTGTTCCTCGTCGACATCAAGAACCAGCTCGAGAACCCGCAGCGCATGCTGCTCGGCATGTAAGACATCCCTGTCGTCGTCCCGGCGCCAGCCGGGACCCAGCGCCTTTTGCCTCCGAAGTCGCTGGATCCCGGCCTGCGCCGGGATGACGGACTGGAAGCATCACGACAGGAAACGACATGAGCGAGAAATTCGACGTTATCGTCATCGGTGCCGGCCCCGCCGGCTATGTTGCCGCGATCCGCGCTGCGCAACTGGGCCTCAAGACCGCCTGCATCGACAGCTTCATCGGCAAGGATGGCAAACCGGCCCTCGGCGGCACCTGCCTCAACGTCGGCTGCATTCCGTCCAAGGCCCTGCTCGATTCGTCCAAGCAGTTCCACAACCTGACCCACGGTTTCGCCGCGCACGGCATCAGCGCGAACGACGCGAAGATCGACGTCGGTACGATGGTCGGGCGCAAGGACAAGATCGTCAAACAGTTCACCGGCGGCATCACGAGCCTGTTCAAGGCGAACAAGGTCACCGCGATCGCCGGTTTCGCGACCTTGCAGCCGAACCGCACGGTTTCGGTCAAGGCGCAGGACGGAACGGTCGGCGAATATTCGGCGACCAATGTGATCCTCGCCGCGGGTTCGGTGCCGATCGAACTGCCGTTCGCGAAGTTCGATGGCGTGACGATCGTCGACAATGCCGGCGCACTCGATTTCACCGACGTGCCAAAGCGCCTCGGCGTGATCGGCGCGGGCGTGATCGGCCTCGAACTCGGCAGCGTGTGGAAGCGCCTCGGCGCCGAGGTCACGATCCTCGAAGCCCTGCCCGATTTCCTCGCCGCTGCGGATCAGGATATCGCCAAGGTCGCCGCGCGCGAGTTCAAGAAGCAGGGTCTCGACATCCGCCTCGGCGCCAAGCTCGGCGCGGCCGAGGTCAAGGCCGATGGCGTGCACCTGACCTATGCCGATGCAAAGGGCGAGCAGAATCTCGTCGTCGACAAGCTGCTCGTCGCGGTTGGCCGTCGTGCGGCGACCAAGGGCCTGATCGGCGAAGGCACTGGGGTGCAGATCGACGAGCGCGGTCGCGTCGCCGTCGATGAGCATTGCTACACCGGCGTCGAAGGCGTGTGGGCGGTCGGCGACTGCGTGCGCGGCCCGATGCTCGCGCACAAGGGCTCCGAAGAAGGCGTGATGGTCGCCGAATTGATCGCCGGCAAGGCCGGTCACGTCAATCTCGACACCGTGCCGTGGGTCATCTACACCGAACCGGAACTCGCCTGGGTCGGCAAGACCGAAGCCCAGCTCAAGGCCGAAGGCATTCCGTACAGGACCGGCTCGTTCCCGTTCGCCGCGATCGGCCGTGCCGTCGCGATGAATGAAACGGCCGGTCAGGTCAAGGTGATCGCACATGCCGAAACCGATCGCATCCTCGGCGTGCACATGGTCGGCCCGGTCGTTTCCGAGCTGATCGCCGAAGCCGTCGTCACGATGGAATTCAAGGGCAGCGCCGAAGACCTCGCGCGCATCGTCCACGCCCACCCGACCCTCAGCGAAGCCGTGCACGAAGCCGCGCTCGCGGTCGACAAGCGCGCGATCCACAAGGCGAACTGAGAACATCGTGCTCAGGCGCGGGCTGGCTTGGTGCGCATGCCTTCTTTTGACGGCATGCGCGACTGCGCCGCCGCTGACCTCGACCACCGAAGCGGAACAGCCCGGCAAAGACTCAGCGGCATCGGCGGATACGGATCCAGTCTTTCCGTTGACCAGCGAGATCGACCCCTCGGTCCCGAAGCGATATCGCAGGGACGTGGAGTTAGCGCAGATCGAGGGATACTTTCTTTTCCGAGAGGATCGGGCCGCATGGGTAGCAACCGATGCCGCTATCGCTCAAGGCATTTTCGCGCGACACCGCGCTCTCGCAACCGGCTGGTTGACGGAGCAGCAGGACGTTGCAGGCAATTCCTGGAGTGTTGCATTTGTCGGGACGAAGGACGAATCATCATTTGCCTATGCTGATGTCAATGTGAATTTCTCCGGCACAGAGCCGCAGCTGAATGTTCGGGAAAACTCTCCTCCACGCCCGCTGTCCGTGTCGGAAGAGGTATTCACGCTCGCGCGCAGTGCAATCGCCTCGAAGAATTGGTTGCGCTGCGCAGAAACCTACAATACGTCTACCCAGATCTTCATCGACGAAGGAAATAAGTACGTGGTCGTACGCATGATGCCGGCTTGGGAGGATGTGCACGTGCAACCCATGGGTGGCTTCCACCGGTTCCGTATCCCCATGTTCGAGAACGGATCGATCGAGCATTTCGCGCAGACCAAGTCCTGTCTGGACGTGGATACAGCAAAGCTGAAACCAGGCGAAATTTTCAGCATGGCACTCCTTGCATCACCCACGCCAACCGAATTCGACGTCTTCGTAAGCCTGAATTACCGCCGGCCACACTACG
>JBEBXZ010000133.1:0-5791 GCA_040391335.1 Dokdonella fugitiva
CGCTGGAAGTCGGGATCCGGCACGAAATGCTGATCGTCGATCTGCGTGATGGCCCGGCCGACCGAACCGGAGTTCATCGTGAATGCGGTTCTATACCTGTCCATCTCATCGACGGCGATACGGCGCGTTGTCGTCTCGATGCCGCGGGCGCGGAGTCCCGCATCGAGCAGTTGGCGAGTGATGCCGTCGAGTGCCGGCGCGGAAGGCCAGATCACCCGTTCGCCATCCCAGAAGCCGATTTTCCAAATCGAACCTTCCGAAATTTCCCCGGCGGGCGTTGTGAACAGCACATCGTCGAAGCCATCCAGGCGCGCCTGCCGCCAGTGATGGAACAGGCCAAACGTGCCGACGTGCTTGATCCCCGGCAACACGCGTTCATGCACGATCGAACGCACGCGCAACGGTCCGTGCGGCGCTTCGCGTGCCGCGGAACATGCGACCAGCACGTCGGGCGATACCGGTCGTTCGAGGTGGCCGCGGTCGAGCGCGCGCGAGAACACGGTCACGCGCAATGAAGCGGGCCGATCGTCAAGTACCTGGCGGATCCAGCCGCGGGTGCGCGCCAGATCAAGCGCGCTGCCGAACAGGCTGCGGGTGGCATGTTCCAGCCGGGCCAGGTGCAAGGCGAAGCCGCGTGCGCCGCGTTCCCGCACCTGCAAGCTCGTGAAATGGCCGTAGTTGACCTGCGCGAGGAATGCGAGATCGGCAGCGCTTGTGGGTGCACCGTTGATTTCGATCCGATCCTGCGACATGGCATGTCCTTCCCATAGCAGCGAAGCGCGATGTTAAGGCAACACTGATCCAGTGGCGCAACCTTCACGACACCTGTCTGCGTGCCGATCGCGGCGCGCTGCCGCAGACAGACTGGCCGTCTTTCAAGGCGGCGCAACAAAGATCCGCGCGCAGACAGGTGTCGCCTGACTGACTGTGTGTACTAAAGGTGGCGCTCAGAAGGCCCTCCAGCCGCACCCCGCGGCTCGCCAAGGCAACCAGCCTTCAACTTCGCCACGCAGCACGGCCGGCGAGCCCTCTGGGCACCATGACGATTGTGCCACTGGATCAATGTTGCCTTAGCGCCTTGCCTGGAAGGAAATGTCGATCCGACAATCGGCACATGCCTGTGAGCAAGGCACCCACGCAATCCTGCCTGCTGCGACAATAGCGCGCCGTTGTCAGCACACGCTGGCTGGCCACTCCTGCACCTCTCATTCAACACGCTGCCGAGAATCCCTTGACTGCCCTTTCAGCGACCTCCAAGGCCCAACTGCAAATCCACTTCTGCGTGCTGCTCTGGGGATTCACAGCGATCCTCGGCAAATCGATCAGCATGCCGGCGTTGCCGCTGGTGTGGTGGCGAATGCTGATCGTCGTCGCGTTGCTGGCGCTGGTGCCCCGCGTCTGGCGCGGACTTCGCGCGATGCCGCCTCGCCTGCTCCTGTCCTATGCGGGAATCGGCGTACTCGTTGCCCTGCACTGGCTCACGTTCTATGGCGCGATCAAGCTGGCCAACGCCTCGGTTGCGGCGACCTGCATTGCGCTGGCCACCGTGTTCACCGCGGTGATCGAACCGAAACTGGCGGGCCGCAAGTTCTCGAAACCCGAACTCCTGCTTGGCCTCGCCGTGCTGCCCGGCGTCGCCCTGGTCGTCGGTGGCGTGCCGCACGACATGCGCATCGGCATCATCGTCGGCGCCCTGTCCGCACTGCTCGTCGCGATATTCGGTTCGCTCAACAAGCGGTTGGTAGAACACGGCGATCCGCTGACGGTGACCGCGATCGAACTCGGCTCAGGCGCACTTGCATTGACGCTCCTCGCGCCCCTGATGCCGATCATCTTCCCGGTGTTCGCCGGAGATCTTCTGATCGTCCCGGGCACGCGTGACATCATCCTGATCCTGTTGCTGTCGACCGTCTGCACCTTGCTGCCGTTTGCACTTTCGCTGGTCGCCCTGCGTCACATGAGCGCGTTCGCCGCACAACTCGCGATCAATCTGGAACCGGTCTATGCCATCGGCCTCGCCGCCCTGCTGCTCGGCGAACAACGCGAGCTGACACCCTTGTTCTATCTCGGCGTCTTCGTGATCCTCGCGGCGGTCTTCGTGCATCCGCTGATCACTGGCAAGGCGCGCACCAGCCATGCCGAAAACCTGGCCGTCGCCGAAGCGAAGGACATTCTCGACTGATCGCGCTCCGCGCCGAACCGGAACGCGCGAGCGATTCCAGAATCAGGTCCATCACAGACTTTGCTTTCGTGCGCGTGATGGCGGACCTGGCCTACTTCGGCTCGATCAGATCCCAGCGATTGCCGTACAGATCCTCGAACACGACCACCGTACCGTGCGCTTCGTGGCGCGGCTGTTCGCAGAACTTCACGTCGTGCGCCTGCATGCGCGCATGGTCGCGCGCGAAGTCGTCGGTATGCAGGAACAGGAAGACACGGCCACCGGCCTGATTGCCGATGCATGTTTCCTGCTCCGTGCTGCCTGCCTTGGCGAGCAACAGGCAGGCGCCGATGGATCCGCTCGGGGCGATGCGCACCCAGCGCTTGCCTCCCGCCATCGGCGTGTCTTCCAGCAGGGAAAAGCCGAGCACGCGCGTGTAGTAGTCGATCGCCTCGTCGTAGTCGCGCACGACCAGGGCGATGGCGTGGAATTGCTGGGACATGGCGTGATTCCTCGAATATGGATGTCGGCCGATATTTAGGCGCGGATGCCCAGCGCAAGGGGCATTGCCACGAAACCCAGTGTGAGTAGTGCAGTTGCGATCAGCGCTCGGGCCAATGCCAGGGCGGCTCATCAAGCATGCCCTGACCACGGATTCGCGTTTCGCTCAGGTCCTTTTCGAGCGCGATCGTATGACAGGCCGGATCTTCCTCAAGCGCTGCAACCAGACGCGCTGCATGCGACACGACCCAGACCTGGCAGGAACGCGCGGCATGGCGAATCAGCCGGGCAAGTGCCGGCAGCAGGTCCGGATGCAGGCTGGTCTCCGGCTCGTTGAGGACGATCAGCGGTGGCGCGCGCGCGGTATGCAAGGCGGCAATCCACAACAGGTAGCGCAGCGTGCCATCCGATAGTTCGGCCGCCGACAACGGGCGCAGCAAACCGGGTTGCGAGAACTGCAGGCCGAAGCGTCCGTCATCCATGGTGATCTCGACTCGCGCACCGGGGAATGCATCTTCGACTGAAGCATTCAGCGAACTCACATCGCCGATCTCACGCACCGTTTGCCAGGCCGCAGCGAGGTCGCGGCCATCATGGCTCAGCACCGGGGTACGAGTGCCCAACCAGGTCTGGCGAGCGGGAGCACCGGCATCGCTGCGGAAATGGTCATAGAAGCGCCACGCGCGAATCGATTCGCGCAGCAGAAGAACCTCCGGCGCGCGCTGGGGATCAGCAATCTGCGAAAACAGGCTCTCATAAGGATCGAGATGCTCGGCGAGCACGTGCCACTGCCGGCCATCGCGAGCCCGCGCGAACGGACCGCGGCGATCGACGAGCTGGCTCGCGGTGCGCAGGAATGGACCGCTCCAGATGGCTTCGCGCTTGATTTCCGGATCCCGCCCGAAGGCGGTCGGCCCAGCCGGCGTCGGCAGGCCGAGATCAATCGCATAACCGCAAGTTTCTGCGGCAAAGCCGAGGCGAAGCGCGACCGGCCCTTCGCGCCGCACGCCCTGGATCGCCACGTCGCCACGACGCATGCGCGCTGAAATCGCTTCGGGCCCCGCCCACAATGTCGAATCGAGACCCCCTTCGCGCGCGAGAGCAGCGACCACCCCGCCCTGCGCGGTTTCAGCGAGCAGGCGCAAGGCACGATAGAGATTCGACTTGCCGCTGCCGTTGGCGCCGGTGACCAGGTTCAGGCGTGACAGCGGCATCACCAACGAGCGCAACGAGCGATAGCCGGAAATCGACAGCGTCTGCAGCATGCAACCCCCTTCAAGGACTCGCGGACTATCCGTACCGGCAGACATCGATGCAAGTCGCGCCAGCATGTCCGGCATTCGTGTTGATCCCGTGCCATGTGCGTGCCGGAAACGCCGAGTGGTCAAGAAACAAGCACACCCGATTGACAGGCGCATGGCGCGGTCGTTTGCGCATGTCCGTCCCAAGCTTGTCCACAGGCCTGTCCACGCAGACGGTGGATAACTTTCGGCGCTCTGCATAAGTTGGACTTCGATTTGCGGGAAATTCCGGCGGGAGATACTGACTGCCGAAGCTTCCTGCTTCGCCGAAGATCAATTGCCCAGGTACTGCAGCAGGGCTTCCGGCATGTCCGGAACCGGATGGCCGGGAAAGTCATCCTCGCGCAAGCGCAGATAGAGTGAGATCGCGTGCGCGAAGCCGGCCTCGATCTGCGTGGCATCATATCCGGCAACGCTTGCCTGCAACTCGGCACGCGCCGAGGCATCGCTCTCGATGCGGCGGACGCCACGTTGCTCGCGTCCTGCACGTCGATGCAGCATCGGGCCAAGCACCTGCTCGCGGAAATACGCCTGCATGCCCAGTGCTTCCATGAGTTCCCCACGCCTCAGCTTGGCCGCGCCGTAATGCAGCCAGATCCATGCGCGATCCTCGAACCATTGCGCATCCCGGTCCGGCCAGCGAACGATGGCGGAGTCCAGCATCTCCTGCGCGCGAACCGGGTATCGGGCCCAAAGCACGCGCGGGCGCTCGACGAACTGCCAGATATCCGTGGAACTGATGAACTTCAGGTCGACATGGACCAGCGGCGGGCCGAACAGGCAGATCAGCAAGCGCGGTTCACCGACGTGTTCGCCGGTAAATGCGGCCAGAAGATCGCCCAGCGATTGCGCTATCGCATGGCGCTCGGGCATCACCGATGCCTGGGCCTCGGGCGAGCGCGCGACGACCACGAGATCAAGATCCGACCAGCTGTCGAATCCGCCCTGCACCATCGAGCCTGCGCCGAGCAGCATGTCGAATCGCGGATCCAGCGCGATGCGCTGCGTGATCTTTTCAAGTTGCGCGGAGTGCTCGGATGACAATCCGGTTCGCATCAGGATCTCCTGTCGAACGCCACCGGGTACCAATGCGCGGTGACGGGCTGAAGCGGGGTCTGCGTGAATTCTCGATGATGGGCGCATCCGCTGCCAACGGGTCCACGCACCTGCGGCATGCCATCCGCAGCTCGCGAATGCAGAGGATTTCGAACGCGCCCGATGTCGGGCCTTGTGGGCGCCCTGCCGCGTGCGCACACTTGACGCGATTCTTGCCCGGTCCGCATATGCACAGCCTGATCGACAGCCACTCGCATTTCGATGCGCCCGAATTCGATGCGGATCGGGTGCAGGCGCTGGTGCGCGCCAGAGAGGCCGGCGTGTCGCGCCAGATCCTGCCGGCCATCACCCAGGCGAGCTGGCCGAACCTGCGCGAGATCTGTGCTGCGAACGAAGGACTGTTTCCCGCCTATGGCCTGCATCCGATGTTCCTCGCCGAGCATCGTCCTGCGCACATCGACGAACTGGCGCAACGGGTCGAACGCGAAAGGCCGGTAGCGATCGGCGAATGCGGTCTCGATTTCCACGTCGAAGGCCTCGATGCCGGGATGCAACGACGCTACTTCATCGCCCAGCTCGAACTCGCCCGCGACACGGGTTTGCCGCTGATCCTGCATGCGCGAGGCGCGCTGGAGGAAGTGACGCTCACGCTGCGTCGCATGGGCGGGTTGCGCGGTGTCGTGCACAGCTTCTCCGGCAGCATCGAGCAGGCACGCGAGCTGTGGAAGCTAGGCTTTTTTCTTGGCATCGGCGGGCCGGTGACGTACGAGCG
>JBEBXZ010000134.1:0-5787 GCA_040391335.1 Dokdonella fugitiva
ACTCGGCGCGCGCCGTGAGATCGCTGCAGTATTTTTCCAGCGCCTGACGATGCTCCTCGGCATTCGCGTCAGTCACCGCATCGCCGCCACGCATCGCCTCGATCGCTTTTTCCAGCGCGGGCCTGGTCGCGCCAGCGGCCTTCAGCGCACCACCGAGCGATCCCTTGTCATCCAGCGCGGCAAGCACGAACAACTCGCTCGCGATGAACTGGTCACCGCGCTGCTGGGCCAGCTTGTCGGTGAGGTTGAGCAGGCGATTGAGGTCGTTGCCGACGCTGATGTTGCCTTCCTGTCCGGAGATCCGCGGCAGCTGATCGAGGATCTGGCTCAGCCGCGTCCGCAAGGCCGCGACGTTGACGCCCGACTGGGCCAGCATCGGCTGTGTCGAACCACCCTGCTGGTCGAGCAAGGCGGCCATCACGTGGACCGGTTCGAGCATGTTGTTGTCACGACCGACCGCGAGGCTTTGCGCGTCGGCGAGCGCTTGCTGGAAGCGCGAAGTCAGTTTGTCCATGCGCATGGATGCACACCTTCAGGTCAAAGGGGCGGCCCCGCCGCCGATGCGCAGGAAATGGTGCTGCCGGTTGCCTGAATCAAGCGTGGAACATCTGCAGGCATGCCGGTTCGCAGCACAATCCTTGAAATTCCATGCAGGTTCTGGAGCCCGGCCTGCAACCGGACAACGGGGCTTTGTGCCGGATTATCCGGGATTTTCCGCAACCCGCCAGATCAGGCTGGCGAAGCGGCCGGTCCGCGGCGCGCGGCGATACGAATAGAAACGTGCATCAGTAAACGTGTCGAAACCGCCGCCGTGGACCCGCGTCACGCCGGAGGCCTGCAGTCGGCGCCGGGCGAGATGGGCCAGATCGCACAACCAGTGCCCGGCACGTGTGGATTCGAACGCCACGGCCGCGTCTGGATCCTGATCGACGAAGGCGGCGCGCACTTCCTCCCCCACTTCATAGGATGCCGCGCCGATGGCCGGACCGATCCAGGCCTGCATATTCGCCGGCGCAGCCCCCAGTAGCGCGACGGTCGCCTCGAGCACGCCAGCCGCGAGTCCGCGCCAGCCCGCATGCGCGATGCCGATCTGCTCGCCATTCCGCGTGGCGAACAGCACCGGCAGGCAATCGGCGGTAAGGATCGCAAGCACGCGCCCCGAGGAGTGCGACACCGCGGCGTCCGCCTCGGGTTCGCCCGCGTTCGAAGCGGCCGCGAGGCGTGCGGAATCATCGATCACCCGGGTGCCATGCACCTGCCTGAGCCAGAACGGAGCAGCCGGCAGATCGAGCAGACCGCGCAGCGACGCGCGATTCGAGTCGACCGCTGCCGCATCATCAACACAGCGGCTCCCCAGATTGCAGTGCTCATAGGGCGCGACGGATCGTCCGGGAAGCAGGCGCGTGGTCACCGCCGCACGCACGCCGGGGATCGACGGCCAATCCGGAATCAGCACACCGGCATGCATGACGCGCTCAGCCAGGTTTGCTGTCGTTGCGCGCGGCGACGATCAAGGCTTCCATGTCGGCTGGACGCTGTGCCTCGATGAGGATGCTTTCGCCGGTCGCCGGATGCAGGAATTCAAGACGTTCCGCATGCAGGGCCTGGCGACGAAACCCGCGCAGCGTGTCGGCGAGTTCGCTCGTCGCGCCCTTCGGCAGGCGCAGGTTGCCGTAGACCAGATCGCCGACGATCGGATGGCGCGCATGTGCCATGTGCACGCGAATCTGGTGCGTCCGGCCCGTCTCGAGACGGCATTCGACCAGGGTCAGCGCACGGAAACGCTCGCGCACGCGGTAATGCGTGACCGCTTCACGGCCATCCTCGCGCACGGCCTGCTTGAGCCGATCGACCGGATGGCGGCCGATCGGCTGGTTGATCCTGCCGCCCGAAACCATCGGCCCGTAGACCAGCGCCTCATACTGGCGATGCACGGTGCGCGCCGACAATTGCTCGACCAGCGAGGTATGCGCACGCAAGGTGCGCGCCACGACCATGAGGCCCGACGTGTCCTTGTCCAGCCGGTGCACGAGACCCGCGCGTGGAATGCCGACCAGATCCGGATCGTGATGCAGCAGCGCATTCTGCAGCGTGCCGTCGGGATTGCCTGCGCCGGGATGCACGATCAGGCCCGGCGGCTTGTTGACGACGATGAGATCGGCATCCTCGTAACGGATGTCCAGCGCGATGTCCTCACCGCCGGCGCGCACTTCGCGCTCCATGCGGACCGTCAACTCGACCGTTTCACCGCCAAAGACGATATGCCGCGGGATGACCTGCACGCCGTCGAGCAGGATGGCGCCCGCCTTGATCCACGAGGTGAGCCGCGAGCGCGAGTAGTCAGGAAAAAGATCGGCCAGCGCCTGATCGAATCGGCGCCCGGAAGATTCGACCGGGATGATGGCATTCAGCGTGGATTCGGCTTGATTCATTCGCAGGGTTCGGAAGGTAAGGAGGCCGGATGACACAGGTTTCCGGCGTCTGCGGCGTTCGGGTTATGATCGCGGCCCACCATCATCGCAGAGCCCCCCCTCGCATGCGAGTTTCCCGCCACCTTCGGGTCGTTTCCCGCCTCGTTTTCCTGGCCCTGGCCATTTTTCTCGTCGCCGGCTGCTCATTCCTCGGCAAGAAGAAGGCCGATCCGCTGGAAACCCTGCCGGTCGACCAGCTCTATGACCGTGGCAAGGCCGCCAACGAAAAGGGCGACTACGACGTCGCGGTCAAGACCTTCAACCGCCTCATCGCGCGCTTCCCGTTCGGCGAGTACACCGAACAGGCGCAGCTCGACCAGGGCTATGCGCAGTACAAGATGAACAAGCCGGATGACGCGTACTCGACGGTCAACCGCTTCATCAAGACCTATCCGACCCACAAGCACGTCGACTACGCCTATTACCTGCGTGGCCTGGTCAACTTCGCGCGCGAGGAAGGCCTGCTCGAACGCTACGTCGGCCTCGACATGACGCAGCGCGACCAGTCGTTCCTGCGCCAGTCGTTCGATGACTTCTCGGAGCTCGTCAAACGCTATCCGAACAGCCGCTACGCTCCGGACGCGACGCAGCGCATGGTGTTCCTGCGCAACGGCATGGCCCAGGCCGAGCTCAACGTCGCGCTGTACTACCTGCGCCAGGGCGCCTACGTCGCATCGTCCAACCGGGCGAAGTCGATCATCGAGACCTACGACCGCTCGGCCCAGGTCGGCGATGCGCTCGCGATCCTCGTGCTGTCCTATCACCACCTCGGCCAGGACAAGCTGTCCGACGACGCGGGCCGCGTGCTGCAGCTCAACTATCCGGATCACCCGTCGCTGGCCGGCGGCTGGCCCGCATGGCGCTCGAACTGGTGGAAGCTGATTCCGCTGACCAACCGCGGCGCCAAGCCGATCATCGCGACCAGCAAGTAGCTGCAAGAGCCGCACAGCCGAGCCCGTCATCGGCCCCGATGCCAATCGGACCGATCACGGGCTCGTTCCAAGCACAGCCGTTCTGGCCAGTGGGCGTAACGTCGCAAGGGGATATCCGTGTCTGGAATGAAGAGCGTCTTGCGCATCGGACTGGCCGGACTGGCCTTGGCCTGCGGCCTTGCCGCGGCCGAGCCCGCACACTATGTGGTCTTCGAGTTCGACGCGCAGGGCGTGGCGGTGCCGGTCTTCCACGCGCGGGTCGAGATGACGGTCGACCGCTCCGTCGCCACACAGGCAAAGGGGCGCTCGACCACCGAAACCGAGCAGATCGCGTATCGCCCCGTACTGGATGGCGTGGCCGGTGCTGAACGCAGCATCGCCGTACCGCGCTTTCTCCGCGCCGAGTTCGCGCAGGACGCGGAATCGGGCGTCGGCGAAATCGAGCACTACGCGAATGTGGAAGACCCCGCACGCGCATTCGTGCTGCGCGTGCCGGTAGCACAAGCCGACGGGATCGAATTGATGACCGATGCCGGCGTGCAGCACATCGACCTCGTTGCATTGGAACGCGCGGCTTCCAGCCTGCCGCTGGCGCGCACCGTGCCTGCTGCGGCCAGCCCGCTCTCCCCGGAAGCGGAACGTCCGGCGACCGCCCTCGCGGCCAACTCGGCGAACCGGGTCGATATCCTCGTGCTCGGGGACGGCTACACCAGCGCCGAGCAAGCCACGTTCAATACCCACGCGGCAGCGCTCAGGACACAGATGTTCAATGTCACGCCTTACAAGGAGTACGCGAATTTCGTCAACTGGCAGACCGGTTTCGTCGTGTCGGCACAATCCGGCGCCGATCATCCGCCGTATCAGTCAGGTTGTACGACCACGGCCTGCTGTTCGGACTCCAGCGCTCAGAGTGACCCTCGCGCAGGCATCTTCGTCACCACTGCGCTCGATGCGAAATTCTGCACGAGCCAGATCCATCGCCTCCTCACCGTCAGCAACAGCAAGGTGTATGCAGCCGCTGCGGGGTTTCCGGATTGGGACCACATCCTCGTCACAGTGAATGATCCGGTCTATGGCGGAGCCGGTGGCAGTTATGGCGTGACGTCGGCGAATGTGAACGGTCCACTCGTCGTGATCCACGAATACGCACACAGCTTCCACAAGCTGGCCGACGAATACGATTCCGCATATCCCGGATTTCCCGCCTGCAGCGACACCGCCGGCACGCAAGGCTGCGAAGCGAACGTCACCAACCAGACGAATGCGAGCCAGGTGAAATGGCGCAGCTGGTTCACGCCCGGCATCGCGATTCCCACGCCCGCGGGCACCGCGGGCCTCGGCTTGTTCGAAGGTGCCCGCTATCAGACGAGCGGCATCTTCCGTCCCGTCCACAACACCTGCCTGATGCGCTTCCTCGGCACCAGTTTCTGCGCGGTGTGCCGCCAGGAATACGTGAAGCGCCTGTATCGCGGCGGGTTCGGCGTGCCTGCCGCCGGAATCGACCTGATCGAACCGGGAACCGAATCACCATCGCCGGCAGCGCCCGTGGTCTATGCGATGGGTTCCTCGCGCACTTTCCACGCCGACATCCTGCGCCCGACGATCGGCACCGTGACATTGCAGTGGTATCTGGATGGCGCGCCCATTGCGGGGGCGACCGGTGACAGCTACAGCTTCGTGCAGCCCGGCGCGGCGCCGGCCACGCGAACCCTGCAACTGCGTGCCATCGACCAGACGGCCTTCGTGAAAGCGGAAATGGCCGACGGGCTGGTCGAGCACTCCCGCAGTTGGACAATCCACGTCAGCAATGACCGCCTGTTCGCCGATGGATTCGAGTAACTCGCCGGTCGAGAGACGAAAACGTCCTCCCGACGCCATCTGAAGCACGTTCCGCGCATTCGGCGCATTGCATCCGGGCCGTCAGCTTCGCGATTGCGCCAAAGTATCGGCTTCGCGATCGGAAGCCATGTTGCGCTGCGGCTCAATTCATTGCTGCCCAGGGCGGTGATGAAGCTGTGCCCTCACGTCGGTCGTGACCTGTGGCTTTTGCAATCGCAGCACGCTTTGCCCAAAATACGCGCGATCTTGCGGGCCGATGTGTCCATCGGCGCATTCGTTTTTCCCGCTGAAGACGTGCGGTGGCGCTGCCGAGGCGCTGGCGCGATCCGCGTATTTCCCACGAAGGTGCATGCATGAACTTCCACGAGTATCAGGCCAAGGAACTGTTCGCCAGCGTCGGCATTCCAGTGCCGGCCGGCAAAGTCGCTTCAAACCCCGAAGATGCCGTCAGCGCTGCCAAGGCGCTGGGCAACGGCCCATGGATGGTCAAGGCCCAGATCCACGCCGGTGGGCGCGGCAAGGCTGGCGGCGTCAAGTTCTGCAAG
>JBEBXZ010000135.1:0-5785 GCA_040391335.1 Dokdonella fugitiva
TCGCGCCCGCCGCAAAACCGATGACGAGGCTGCCGAGCGGCCCGACGAATCCGGCCGCCGGCGTAACGCCGACCAGTCCGGCGATGGCGCCGGAAGCGGCACCGAGCGCGGATGGCTTGCCCTTGGTGACCGCTTCGACCAGCGTCCAGGCGACCACCGCCGCAGCGGTAGCCAGCACGGTGTTGATGAAGGCCAGCGAAGCCGATGCGTCAGCGGCCAATGCCGAACCCGCGTTGAAGCCGAACCAGCCCACCCAGAGCAGCGATGCGCCGATGAAGGTGAATGGGACATTGTGCGGTTTCATCGCGTCACGCCCGTAACCGGTGCGCTTGCCGAGGAAGTAGGCGCCGATGATTCCCGCGACGCCGGCATTGATATGGACCACCGTGCCGCCCGCGAAATCGAGCGCCCCAGAATTGCCGCCAAAGCTGAACTCGGATAGATAGCCGCCACCCCAGACGATATGCGCCATCGGCAGGTACGCGAAGGTGAACCAGATGACCGAGAACGCGATCACCGCCGAGAACTTCATGCGCTCCGCAAACGAACCGACGATCAGCGCCGTGGTGATTCCGGCAAAGGTCGACTGGAACGCGACGAACAGGAACTCCGGCAGTCCATTGGCGATCGAGGCGGCGTTCACGCCTGACAGGAAAGCCTTCTCGGTGAACGAACCGAAGAACGCGTTGCCTTCCGTGAACGCCGCACTGTAGCCATAGGCGACCCACAGGATGACGACCACCGAAAACACCACCAGCACCTGCAGGAACACCGACAACACGTTCTTTGCGCGGACCATTCCGCCATAGAACATGGCGAGGCCCGGCACCACCATCAGCAGCACGAGGAATGTCGACGTGAGCATCCACGCAACATTTCCGCTATCCACTTTTGCTTCCGCGGCTTCCTGCGCGACGGCCAGCCCCGGAGCGCCCATCAGCGCCATGCCGATCAACGCGAATCCCATCGCAAAGAAGCCACTCCTGCATCGCCCACTATGAGTCTTGTTCATGGATTCCTCGCTGGATTCTAGAGCGCGTCAGCATCAATCTCGCCGGTGCGGATACGGATGACCTGTTCGATCGGGGACACGAAGATTTTCCCATCGCCCGTTTTCCCGGTCGCGGCGACCGACTGGATGGCCTCGATGACCGCCTGCACCCGATCATCGGTGACCGCCGTCTCGATCTTGACCTTGGGCAGGAAATCGACGACGTATTCAGCGCCGCGATAAAGCTCGGTATGGCCTTTCTGTCGACCGAAACCCTTGACCTCGGTGACCGTGATGCCAGAGACGCCAGCCTCGGAAAGCGCTTCGCGTACGTCGTCCAGCTTGAAGGGCCGAATCACAGCCGTAATCAGTTTCATGGTGACTCCCGTTTGGGATATGAGCCGCCAACCGCCGCGCGGATGACGGGACTCTGGTTCAGAAGGATTTGCCCAGGCTCAGGATCGCCGTCGATTTGCCGAGATACTTGCCGAACGCATTAGTATAGAGATCTCGTTCTGCATTTGTATCGATATACGCGATTGACCCCGCAAAGCCGTTACCGAAATCTTTCGAGATGCCAATACTCCAGTCGGAATAGTCGAGCTCGCCCGCTCCATCGATGCGCTGGTGGCCGGCGTGCGCGTCGAAACTCCAGGTCTCGGCGAACGGCTGACTCAGGGAGAGATCGATGTAGCCGCTACCGGCACCGCCGTCGATACCGAACAAGTCGGTGAAGGAATGGTTGTATTTCAGGGTGAAGATGGAAAAGCCGACCGCGAAATAGCCTTCCAGCGTATTCGGACTCGTGTATCCCGATGGATAGCTTCCGGGATACCAGTAGTAGTTGAATCCTGCGTCATAGCTGACGCTGTCGCCCCAGGAGCCCTTGTAACCCGCGTATCCGTCGATCTCGACATTGCTGGACACGTCATGCTGTCCATCCGACAGCCAGCTGATGCTGCTTCCCCAGGCACCTGCGTAGAAACCTCCTGCGCTGGCGTATTCGATGCCTCCCTGCAATGCCGGCTTGCGGTTGCTTTGCGCGAGGCCGCGGAAAGCGTAGTCGCTGACCAGCGATACGGATCCGGATATCGGCGACGCTTCCTCGGCCAACGCCGATCCGGCGCAAACGCAAACAAGCGAAATGGATATGCCACAGGCAAGCAATCGTCGTTTCATGACTCCCCTCGGATCGTTGGAACGGAATCGGAACAGCGCAGTTCGAGCCGAAGACCGGGGGCTCCCCACCCCCGGCGCGGATCAGATCGCGTAGTACATCTGGTATTCGATGGGGTGCGTCGCGGCGCGGAATTTCGTCACTTCGGACATCTTCAACTCGATGTAGGCATCGATGAAGTCGTCGGAGAACACGCCGCCGGCCTTGAGGAATTCACGATCCTTGTCGAGCGCATCGAGCGCCTGGTCGAGGCTCGAACAAACCTGCGGGATGTTCTTTTCCTCTTCCGGCGGCAGGTCGTAGAGATCCTTGTCCGATGGCGCGCCCGGATCGATCTTGTTGCGGATGCCGTCGAGGCCGGCCATCAACAATGCCGTGAATGTCAGGTAGCCGGAGTTCATCGGATCCGGGAAACGCAGCTCGATACGGCGCCCTTTCGGATTCGTGACGAACGGAATGCGGCAGCTCGCCGAACGATTGCGCGCCGAATAGGCCAGCATGACCGGTGCTTCGAAACCCGGAACGAGGCGCTTGTAGCTGTTGGTCGTCGAGTTGGCGAATGCGTTGATCGCGCGCGCATGATGCCGCCGATATACCAGAGAGCGGTCTGCGACAGTCCGCCGTAAAGATCCCCGGCAAACAGGTTGACGCCGCCTTTCGACAGCGACTGGTGCACGTGCATGCCCGAGCCATTGTCGCCAACGATCGGCTTGGGCATGAAGGTCGCGGTCTTGCCGTTGCGATGCGCAACATTCTTCACGACGTACTTGAGCGCCTGCAGTTCGTCGGCCTTCTGGGTCAGCGTGCTGAACTTCACGCCGATCTCGCACTGGCCGCCGGTCGCGACTTCGTGATGGTGTACCTCGATGACCTGGCCGAGTTCGGTCAGCACGTTGCACATCTCGGCACGGATGTCCTGCAACGAATCCACCGGCGCGAGCGGAAAGTATCCGCCCTTGATGCCTGGGCGATGGCCGCTGTTGCCGCCTTCGAGACGCTTGCCGGATGACCACGCGGCTTCCTCGGATTCGATCTCGAAGAACACCTTGCCCATGTCGTTCTGCCAACGCACGGAATCGAAGATGAAGAACTCGGGCTCGGGCCCGAAGAACGCCGTGTCGGCGATGCCGGTCGACTTGAGGTAGGCCTCGGCGCGCTTGGCCAGCGAACGCGGATCGCGCGAATAGGCCTGCATCGTGTTCGGCTCAAGCACGTCGCAGCACAGGATCAGCGTCGGATCGGTCATGAACGGATCGATCAGCGCGGTATTCGGATCCGGCATCAGCACCATGTCGGATTCGTTGATGCCCTTCCAGCCGGCGATCGACGAACCATCGAACATCTTGCCATCCTCGAACGTCGACTCGTCGATCGCATGCGCCGGGAAGGTGACGTGCTGCTGCACGCCGCGCAGATCGGTGAAACGCAGATCGATGTAGGTGATGTTCTTGTCCCTGATGAGCTTCAGGACGTTATCGACAGCGGACATGTTTGCCTCATGAGATGGGTTGGTACCCATCCATATAGCAACCCTCATGCCAATTTTGCTGCGATGCAAAATTCCTTTCAATTCAGTATGTTGCAAATGAAACGGCGAGGTATCGCATGCGTTTTCGCACCCTGTTGGTGCAACTAGTCACCAGAATGCACTGCATCGGGGCCGTTGGCATCCCGCACCGCCTCAGCTCAAGCCCCTCTCGCTCACGCGCGCCTGCGCGCGACGAACAAACCGGCGCGTTGCCGTCGGCAATTTCACCTTTCCTGCTTTGGATCATCGACAGCTCGAACAACGGAACCTTCTACCGCGTCCACTTCACATGGACGGCATTTCCGTCCATGGAACCCGCCAAGTACGTGCCCAGCCGGACCCAGGCCGAGCGCACGCGTTGCAGGGACGTGTCGTAGACCTTGACGTGATAGACGACCTGGGCATTCGAGGAGCCGAGCAACATGCCGAGCGGCATGAAAAAGCTGCGCTGGCGCGCGAGCAGGATCCTGTAGCCATTCGCATCAGCCCAGGCCTGCAGCAGCGAGCGAGCATTCGCGCAATGCCGGCGCACCAGGAAGATGCCCACGCTTCCCGCTATCAGGAACAGGACGACGTGTTTCAGTTCGATCATCGGTGGCAGTTTTCGGAAAGGCGCACGGGACGCGGGCAGGGGCACGCACACCGCTTGAGTCGCCAGCAGGCGAGCATACACTCCAGGGTCGAGCGCAACCCGGCTCCAATGCACGACGCCGGGAATCGCCTCGGCGGGCTGCAGCTATTCGAGCCAATGAGCCAGATTCTTCCCGTGCTCGAAGCGCCTGACAGCACCTGACTTCATAAATCTTCATTCGCGTTTCCGGCACTTCATTCGCGCTCATGGCGAACTGGGCAGCCAATCCCGTACCGGAGAACACCGTGAGATATCGATCCATCGCGCTGGCCGCACTGCTGCTCGTTTCAACCGCGCACGCCACCAACCCGCAAACGCCCGAACAACTCAAGGACGGATGGCCGGTCGCCGCCGCCGACAAACGCGGCTGGGATACCAAACCATTCAGCACCGCCGAAGCGAAGATCGCCGACGGCACCTGGAAAGGCGTCACCAGCCTCGTCGTCGCGCATCGCGGCCAGCTCATCTACGAGAACTATTTCAACGGCGGCAGTCGCGACACGCTCAATGACACGCGCTCGCTGACCAAGAGCATCACCGCGATCCTGGTCGGCGCGGCGATCGATCGCGGCCTGATCCCCGATGCACAGGCCAGGGTCTATTCGTACTTCGCCGACAAGCAGCCGTTCCAGCACGCCGACAAGCGCAAGCAGGCCTTCACGCTCGAAGACCTGCTGACAATGAGTTCACTGTGGGAATGCAACGACGAAAACCAGTTCTCATCGGGCAACGAAGAGCGCATGTACGTCAGCGAGGATTGGGCCCGCTTCGCGCTCGATCTGCCGATCAAGGGTTTTGCACCATGGGAGAGCAAGCCGGCTGACAGTCCGCATGGCCGCACGTTTTCCTACTGCACGGCCGGTTCATTCGTGCTCGGCGCCGTGGTCGAACGCGCGACCAAGAAACATCTCGATGCGTTCTCGGCCGAGGTGCTGGAGAAACCGCTCGGCATCGAGAAGTCGAAATGGAATTTCTCGCCAGATGGCACCGCGATGGGCGGCGGCGGCACGCGCTTTCGCAGCCGCGATCTGGCGAAAATCGGCGAGATGCTGCGCAACGACGGTCAATGGAACGGCAAAACCGTGCTCTCGAAAGCCTGGGCGCGCGCCATGCTGACCGTCCACGCGCAAGCCCGCGACGACGCCGACTACGGCGACCAGATCTGGCGCTTCCAGTTTCCGCACAACGGCAAGGACCAGCCTGCCTGGGCGATGTCCGGCAACGGTGGCAACTACGTGTTCATCGTGCCCGAACTCGAACTGGTCGCGGTCATCACGAGCAACGCCTACAACCAGCGTTTCGCCCATCCGCAATCGCAGGAGATCTTCCGCGACATCGTGCTCAAGGCCTTGCAGTAACCGCCGACAGCAGATCCGTTGGCAGCCAGTCGGCGGCCACCACGTTCGCGCGTTCGGCGGCGTAGCGCGGGCCGAACGCAACGAAAGCCGCACACCAGCC